>MGDH01000019.1:0-62225 GCA_001790855.1 Candidatus Schekmanbacteria bacterium RIFCSPLOWO2_02_FULL_38_14
CCATGGAGAAGGAACTGAGGTTTGCAATAAGAGAGGGAGGAAGAACAGTGGGCGCGGGAGTAATAAGCGAAATAATTGCTTAAGAAGGAAATATGATAAACCAAAAAATCAGAATAAGGCTTAAAGCCTATGACCATAGGGTACTGGATAAATCTACAAAGGAGATTGTTGATACTGCTGTAAGAACAGGTGCAAAGATAGCAGGACCAATACCTTTACCAACTACAATAAACAGATATACTGTTCTGCGGTCGCCCCATGTTGACAAGAAATCAAGAGAGCAGTTTGAGATTAGAACTCATAAGAGGGTAGTTGATATTTTAGAGCCAACACCCCAAACAGTTGACGCTCTTATGAAGCTTAATCTGTCAGCAGGGGTTGATGTGGAAATTAAACTGTAAGGCAGGAGAAGATTTTGGCAGTAGAAGGGATTTTTGGAAAGAAAATAGAGATGTCTCAGGTTTTTACCAAGGACGGTGAAGCTGTTCCCATTACTGCTATTGAACTCTGTCCTTGCAGGATTACTCAGATAAAAAATGCAAAGACTGACGGGTACAATGCGATTCAGATTGCTCTGGGTGTGGTGAAGAAAAAGCCATCAAATCCCATCAAAGGGCACTTTAAAAAAAGCGGAGCAGTCCCAGCTAGATATTTGAAAGAGATACGGGTTGCTGATTTGACAGATGCGAAGCTGGGAGATGAGCTTAAAATCGATATATTTAAAGAAGGTGAAAAGGTTGATGTTACAGGGGTTTCAAAAGGGAAGGGTTTTGCAGGTGTAATTAAAAGATATAGTTTCAGCGGTGGTCCTGCTACCCACGGCTCAAGATTCCATCGCACTCTTGGTTCAATAGGAAGCCGTAAACCCAAAAGGGTTTTTAAGGGCAAAAAGATGCCCGGAAGAATGGGCGGGGAAAATGTTACTGTTCAAAATTTAGAGGTTGAAAGGATTATTCCTGATAAGAATCTGATTCTGATAAAAGGAGCTGTTCCCGGAGCAAAGGGAGGCTTAATTTTTATAAAAAAGGCTGTTAAGGTATGAGTTCAATAGCTGTATTAAATTCAGAAAACAAAAAAGTTAAGGAAATTGACTTTCTGCCAAAGGTTTCACTGGAAAAGGTGAATCTTTCTGTGGTGCAGCAGGCAGTAATAAACAGGCTTGCCAACTCCAGGAAAGGAACAGCATCAACAAAGGACCGTTCAGAGGTAAATTACAGTACTGTTAAACTCTACAGACAGAAAGGAACAGGCAGAGCAAGAGCAGGCTCCAGAAAGTCTCCTGTGAGGGTTGGAGGCGGAACAATTTTCGGGCCAAAGCCAAGGGATTACTCTTACAGCATTCCAAAGAAGGCAAGGAGAAAGGCTGTACGCTCTGTTATATCTGAAAAATACAGGAATGGGGATATTTTGGTTGTAGAGGATATAAATCTTGGGGAGATCAAGACAAAGGCTTTAAGAAAGATGCTTGACGGATTTGGAGTGAGCAGTTCAGCCTTGATTCTGATGGGAGAACGGGATGAGATTTTGAGAAAATCGGCAAGGAATCTCCCTGATGTCAGGGTTTTAAATATTAATAATATAAACACCTATGATCTTTTAAATCATAAGAAATTAATCATAAAAGAAAAAGACCTTGCTCATTTAGAGGAGATGTTAGGCTAATGAAGCTCAATCCCCATAATATAATTAAGTCACCTATAGTAACAGAGAAGAGCAATATTATTAAGGACAGTTTAAATAAGGTTGTATTTGCTGTTGACAAAGGTGCAAATAAAGTTCAGGTAAAAAATGCTGTTCAGTATCTTTTTAAAGTCAAGATTGACAGGGTTCATCTGATGAATGTTAAGGGAAAAACAAAAAATTTCGGAAGATTTCATGGGAAAAGGCCTGACTGGAAAAAAGCAATTATAACTCTCAAGGAAGGGGAAAAGATAGAGCTTTTTGAGGGAGCGTAAGGGTTAATCACTGCAAAATCAAAAAATTAAAGATTTAAGTTTTGATATGTAATTTTGATTTTTGAACTTTGAATTTAATAAACTTTTAAAATTTATTACAGGAACAAGATATGCCATTAAAATCATATAGCCCGACTTCTCCTGGCAGAAGATTTCAGACTTCGGTTGATTTTGGTGAAATCACCAGGAAAAAACCTGAAAAATCATTGCTTCTTCCAATAAAAAAGACTGGCGGAAGAAACAGTTATGGAAGAATAACGAGCAGGTATATAGGAGGAGGGCATAAAAGGGCTTACCGCTTAATAGATTTTAAAAGGGATAAAGCAGGAATACCGGGAAGGGTGGACTCAATAGAGTATGACCCTAACAGGTCATGCTTCATTGCTCTTATTGTTTATAAGGATGGGGAGAAGAGGTATATTTTGGCTCCGCTAAAACTCAAAGTCGGAGAGGGAGTGGAATCAGGCTCTGATGCTGAGGTCAAAGACGGCAATGCAATGCAAATTAAAAATATGCCTCTTGGATCTGTCATCCATAATATAGAACTTACACCCGGAAAAGGCGGACAGATAGCAAGAAGTGCCGGAAGCTATGCGCAACTTATAGCAAAAGAGGGAAAATTTGCACATTTGAGGCTTCCCTCAGGAGAGATAAGGCTTGTAAATGCTAATTGCTGTGCAACTTTCGGACAGCTTGGAAACATAGACCACGAAAATGCTTCTATGGGTAAAGCAGGAAGAAACAGATGGCTTGGCATAAAACCAAGAAACAGGGGTGTTACAATGAATCCTGTTGACCATCCCCACGGTGGTGGCGAAGGGAAAACTTCCGGAGGAAGGCATCCGTGTACACCATGGGGTAAGCCAACAAAAGGATATAAAACTGTTAGAAAGAAGAAGACAGATATTTATATTCTGAAAAAGAGAAAATAAGGAGAGTAATGTCTAGGTCAATAAAAAAAGGTCCATATATTGATGAAAAGCTTCAGAAAAAAATTAAATCTCTGCAGGATAGCGGGGAACAGAAAGTAATAAAAAGCTGGGCAAGAAATTCTACAGTCGTGCCTGAGTTTGTTGGTTACACCATTGCCATTCATAACGGCAAAAAATTTATTCCCGTCTATGTGACAGAAAATATGGTTGGACATAAACTCGGTGAGTTTGCTCCAACAAGGATTTTTAAGAGTCATAGCAGCACCAGCAAAACTGAAAAAACAACAAAGGTAAGTTAATATCAAGGGATAGAAGAGTTTCTATGGAGAATAAGGAAAAAGTTAATATCGAGGCAAGAGCAATACTGCGGTTCATCAGGGTTGCTCCAAGAAAAGCAAGGCTTGTTGTGGACCTGATAAGAGGGAAGATGGTAAACGAAGCCCTGGCAATCCTGGATTTCTCACCTAAGTATGTTTCTCCTTTGCTTAAAAAAGTACTCAATTCGGCTGTATCTAATGCTATGAAAATTGCAGAAAACAAGAATTCCAAGATTGATTTGGATAAATTATTTATAAAGAGTGTAAACGTTGATGAAGGACCTATGCTTAAACGCTATATGCCAAGGGCAATGGGCAGGGCAACTTTAATAAGAAAAAGGACAAGTCATATAAAAATAGTTTTAGGGGAAGTTTCCAGAAGTTCTTAATTTTAAGAGGAGTTTTGCTTGGGACAGAAAGTTCATCCTATAGGTTTCAGATTAGGAATAAACAAGACTTGGGACTCAAAATGGTTTGCTAAAAAGAATTATGCCAAGTTTTTACACGAAGATTTAAAAATTCGTAAATTCGTAAAAAACAGGCTTGAAAGGGCCGGGGTTTCCAGAGTTGAGATTGAAAGAGCTTCTGACAATTTAAGAGTGAATATCTACTCTGCAAGGCCTGGGATAATTATTGGGAAAAAGGGTTTAGAGGTTGACAGACTTAAGGAAGACCTCAAAAAGTTTATTTCAAAAAGCATAAGCATAACCATAAACATTAACGAGATAAAAAGGGCTGAGATAGATGCGCAGCTTGTTGCTGAAAATGTTGCCTTACAGCTTGAGAGAAGGGTTGCTTTCAGAAGGGCAATGAAAAAAAATGTTTCATCTGCCCTGAGGTTTGGCGCTCAGGGGATAAAGGTGACCTGCGCCGGAAGACTTGGAGGGGCAGAGATAGCCAGGACCGAATGGTTCAGGGAGGGAAGGGTTCCGCTTCATACAATAAGGGCTGATATTGACTACGGAGTTGCTGAAGCAAGAACAACATACGGTGTTATTGGCGTGAAGGTGTGGATTTTCAAGGGAGAAATATTGTCTGAATATACAAAAGAGCCAAAGGTTAAACCCGGTAAAGGAGAAGCCTTTCAGTCTTGATTGGAGGTTTAAAGAGGTAAGATGTTAATACCCAAGAGAACGAAATACAGAAAACAGCAGAAGGGAAGAACACGGGGGAAGGCTTCTTCAGGGGCAACACTGAGTTTTGGTGAGTTTGGACTGAAAGCCCTTCAACCAGGAAGAATTACAGAAAGACAGATAGAGGCAGCAAGAATTGCAATAACCCGCTGTATGAAAAGAGGCGGGAAGGTATGGATAAGAATTTTTGCTGACAAACCTATGTCAAAAAAGCCTGCTGAGACAAGAATGGGAAAAGGAAAAGGAACTCCGGAATTCTGGGTTGCTCCGGTCAAGGCAGGAAGAATACTCTATGAAATGGACGGAGTTGAACTTGAAGTTGCAAAAGAGGCAATGAGATTAGCCTCACATAAACTATCCATAGCAACCAAGTTTGTATCAAGGCACTCAAAAACCCTGTAAGCTATAGAAGAATGAGGTTTGAAACCAGATATGAAATCAAGCGAAATAAGAGAACTGACTCTTGATGAGATGAAAAAGAAAGAGAAAGACATCAGGGAGGAGATTTTTAACCTGAAGTTCAGATTATCTTCAGGACAGCTTGAAGACCCGTCAAAGATTAAATTGGCAAGAAAGGATCTTGCAAGGGTTCTTACTATAATGGAAGAGAAGCAAAAATCCAGTTAATATGGATTAATGATAAAGCTCAAAGGACAAAATCCAAATTACAGAAAATTTGAGCCTTGAATTTTGAATTTTTTAAATCAGGTGAATAAGTGGAAAAGACAAAAGTTTTAAAAGGGAAAATAGGATTAGTTGTCAGCGACAGGATGAATAAAACTGTAGTAGTTGCAATAGAGAACCGTGTAATGCATAAAAGGTATAAAAAAATTATTAAAAAGACTTCAAAGTTTAAAGCCCATGATGAGAAGAACAAATGCAAGGTGGGCGATAAAGTTCGTATTGTAGAATGCAGACCTTTAAGCAAGGGAAAAAGAACTAGGGTAGTTGAAGTAATAGAAAGAGCCAAGAGAAATGGGTAATCTGGCTTTGAATGGAGTGTTTTAATGATTCAGTCGCAGACTAATTTAGTTGTTGCAGATAATTCAGGCGCAAAAAGGATTCAGTGTATCCTGGTTCTTGGAGGCTCAAGAAGAAGGTATGCTCAGATTGGAGATGTGATAAGGGCTTCAGTAAAAGAAGCAGTTCCTGATAGTACTGTTAAAAAGGGAGAAGTGGTTTATGCAGTTATTGTAAGAACAAGCAAAGAGTTGGGAAGGCCTGATGGTTCTTATATAAGATTTGATGATAATGCTGCAGTTATAATAAATGTCCAGAAGGAGCCTGTAGGTACAAGAATTTTTGGACCTGTTGCGAGAGAGTTAAGGAAAAAAAATTTTATGAAAATAATTTCCTTGGCTCCAGAGGTACTGTAAGTTTTATTGAGGAGAGATTCATGGCAGTTAGTGCGCCTGTGAGAAAGAATGATTTTGTTGTGGTAATAGCAGGGAAAGAAAAAGGCAAGAAAGGGAAAGTTTTAAAAGTTTTGCCAAAGAAAGAAAGGGTTGTTGTAGAAAAAGTTAATTTTATAAAAAGGCATACCCGTCCAACTTCTCAGCAGAAACAGGGTGGAATAATTGAGAAAGAGGGACCTCTTCACTGGTCAAAGGTTATGATTCTTTGCAATAAATGCGAGAAACCCGTAAGAACCGGAAGAAAAGAACTTTCTGATGGAATAAAGGTGAGAATCTGTAAAAAATGCGGGGAAACAATAGAGGCTAAGTAATGGTGTTGAAAAGATTATGGCAGTGTTAAAGGAAAAATATAAAAAAGAAATTGTAAAAAAAATGATGAAGGACTTTGGTTACAAAAACATTATGGAAGTCCCAAGGCTTGCAAAGATTATTATTAACATGGGTTTGGGTGAAGCCATTCAGAATGCAAAAGCTGTAGATGCGGCTACTGGAGAACTTACGGCTATCAGCGGGCAGAAACCAATAGTTACTAAGGCAAAAAAATCTATTGCCACTTTCAAGCTGAGAGAGGGAATGTCCATAGGATGTAAAGTCACTCTAAGAGGAAAGAGGATGTATGAGTTCTTTGACAGGCTTGTAAATGCATCACTTCCAAGAATCAGGGATTTTAAAGGAATTTCAGGAAGGTCTTTTGACGGGAGAGGTAATTTTACTTTTGGACTGAAAGAGCAGATTATCTTTCCTGAAATAGATTATGACAAGATAGACAAATTAAGAGGTATGAACATAACGATTGCTACTACAGCCATGAACGATGAAGAAGGAAAGGCGCTTCTAAAATATCTCGGGATGCCTTTCAGGAATTAATAAGTTTACAGAGGATTAAATCTTTAATGGCAAAAAAATCATTGATTGCAAAGTCTAAGAGGGTCCCGAAGTTCAAGGTCAGGTTATATAGCAGATGCCGTATATGCGGAAGACCGCGTGCCTATCTTAGAAAATTTGAAATGTGCAGAATATGCTTCAGAAAACTGGCTCTGCAGGGACAGATACCAGGGGTGATAAAAGCAAGCTGGTAATTGTTGCATTTGTAAATCTGTTTTATATAGGAATAAAGAAGAAATGGTAACAGATCCAATAGCAGATATGCTGACAAGAGTAAGGAATGCCCTAAGGGCAGGCCATGATAAGGTGGATATTGATGCTTCAACTCTAAAACTTGAGATTGCACGTATTCTTGAAGAGGAAGGGTTTATTAAGAAATATAAATTCATAAAGGACAACAAGCAGGGATTAATAAGAATAAGCCTCAAATATGATGATGAAGGGCTTCCGGTAATTTCAGGTTTAAAAAGAATAAGCAAATGCGGACGCCGCATTTATGCTGGGAAAGATGCTATACCTAAAGTTCTTGATGGATTGGGAGTTGCTATTCTCTCCACTTCTAAAGGAATAATAACTGATAAAAGATGCAGGAAAGAGGGGGTTGGCGGAGAGATTTTATGCGAGGTCTGGTAAATAGGGCGATTACAGCAATCAGAAAATTTATATTAAGAGCGGGAAAGTAAAAATGTCAAGGGTAGGGAAAAAAGTTATTGTATACCCCAAGGAAGTTACAATTGGGATTTCAAAAGACAGGATTGATGTTCAGGGTCCGCTTGGAAAACTCTCCTGTGAAATTCCTTCAAAAATAAAAATTGAAAAGAATTCTGAAGGGCTATCGATTACTCTTCTCAGTCAGGAAAGGACTGACAAACCGATTCACGGATTACTAAGAAGCCTAGTTAATAATATGGTTACAGGCGTTGTTAAAGGATTTCAGAAAAAGCTTGAGATAAGAGGAGTCGGATACAAGGCACAGATACAGGGAGGAAAACTGGTTTTAAATCTGGGTTTTTCTCACCCTGTTGTGTATGAAATCCCTGCAGGGATGAAAATTGATGTGGAAAAGCAGACTGAGCTGACAATCAAGGGGGCGGATAAACAACTTGTAGGTCAAATTGCAGCTGAAATAAGGGGGTTTTTTCCTCCTGAGCCCTATAAGGGTAAGGGCATAAGATATATAGATGAGGTGGTAAAAACCAAAGTCGGAAAGACTGGCGCTTAAACTGCTTCATATGAGATTTTAAAAAGAGGGGATTCATTTGGCTATAAGATTGAATAGAAGAGAAGCAAGGGTATCAAGACACAAGAAGATAAGAAAAAAAATCAGAGGTACATCTGAGGTTCCAAGGCTATCAGTGTTTAAAAGCTCAAGGCATCTATATGCTCAGATTATCAATGATGATAACGGAAACACAATGGCTGCTTTCTCCACTCTTAAACCTGAGTTCAAAGAGAAAATGAAAAAGAGCAGTACCATTGAGTCTGCAAAGGTTGTTGGGGAATTTATAGCTGAGCAGGCAAAAAAGTTAGGCATAGAAAAAGTAAGATTTGACAGAGGAGGATTCCCTTTTCACGGAAGAATAAAAGCTCTGGCTGACGCAGCAAGAGAAAAGGGTTTAAAGTTTTAGGAGTCATATGGATTTGAATAAAGCAGATATGATTGATGAGATTAAACTGGTAGACAAAGTAGTTCACATAAGCAGGGTAGCCAAGGTTGTAAAGGGAGGAAGAAGGTTTAGTTTTTCTGCCCTTGTTGTGGCAGGAGATGGTGAGGGGCATATAGGAGTTGGACTTGGGAAGGCAAATGAGGTCCCTGATGCAATAAGAAAGGGGCTTGAAAGAGCAAAAAAGAATTTAACTAAAATTGTATTAAAAGGAACTACAATACCTCATAAGGTACTCGGTTGTTATGGCAGCAGCAGGGTGCTTTTGAAGCCTGCAACTAAGGGAACAGGTATAATAGCAGGCGGGGCAATAAGGTCTGTGCTTGAGAGTGCAGGAGTTTCAGATATTCTTACTAAGTCTCTTGGCTCAAATAACCCGCACAATGTTGTCAAAGCTACTCTGGACGGTCTTAAAAAATTAAAAAGTGTTGAAGATGTGGCAAGAAACAGGGGAATAGAAATAGAAAAAATCTTATCTTAGGTGATTTGCTGTGGCTAAGGAACAGAAAAAAAAATTGCGGGTAACACTGATTAAAAGTGTTATAGGAACGACAAAAAACCAGAGAGCAACTGTAATAGGGCTCGGGTTAAAAAAAATAAACCAGACGGTTGAAAAAAAAAATATTCCGGAGATTAGAGGGATGATAAATAAGATTTCTCACCTTCTTGAGGTAGAGGAAATTAAATTAAAATAGAGAGGTAATATGGAACTTTCATCGCTTCCATGTTCTTATGGAAAAAAGAGAAAAAGAAAAAGAGTAGGAAGAGGTCCTGGTTCAGGCCATGGAAAAACTTCCTGCCGTGGTCATAAAGGACAGAAGGCTCGCTCAGGAGGAAACATTCGAAAGGGTTTTGAGGGCGGACAGATGCCACTTCAAAGGAGGCTACCCAAAAGAGGTTTTACAAATATCTTCAGGAAGGAATATGCAATAGTAAACCTTTATGATTTGGAAGATTTGGAAGACAGAAATGAGGTTACCCCTGAGATTCTTTTACAGGAAAGGAAAATAAGAAAAATCAAAAGCGGTCTAAAAGTTCTCGGAGAGGGAAGTTTGTCAAAACCTCTTACAATACATGCGCACAAGTTCAGCCAGTCAGCATTGAAGAAGATTGAGCAGGCAGGCGGCAAGGCAGTGGTTTTAGGGCAATAGTGTGATAGAAACATTCCAAAATATTTTCAAAATACCGGAGTTGAAGAAGAGAGTTATATTTTCTCTTCTGATGCTAGGAGTATATAGGATTGGGAGCCATATTCCTGTACCAGGCATTGACAGCCATGCTCTGGCAGAGTTTTTTACAAAGGCTCAGGGAACAATACTTGGCTTTTTTGATATGTTTTCAGGAGGAGGATTGAGCAGACTGACAGTTTTTGCTCTTGGGATAATGCCTTATATTTCCGCTTCAATTATTCTTCAGCTTTTAACAGTTGTTATTCCGGCCCTTGAAAGGCTTTCTAAAGAGGGTGAGGCAGGGAGAAAAAAGATTACCCAGTATACAAGGTATGGGACAGTGGCGCTGAGCATTATTCAGGGACTGGGTATAAGCTATGGTCTGGAACAGATGAGAAGCCCTTCAGGAGCTCCTGTTGTGCCTGAAGGAGGGTGGGCTTTCAGACTGCTGGCAATGATTACTTTAACCGCAGGAACAGCTTTTATAATGTGGCTTGGAGAGCAAATAACTGAGAAGGGGATAGGGAACGGAATATCCCTTATTATATTTGCAGGTATTGTGGCAAGTATGCCTACTGCTGTCGTGCAGACAATTCAATCGGTAAAGTCGGGGGATTTAAATGTAATTTTAATAGTATTTTTAATAATCGCAATGATAGCCATTGTAGGATTAATAATCTATGTTGAAAGGGGACAGAGAAAAATACCTGTACAGTATGCTAAAAGAGTTGTTGGAAGAAAAGTATATGGCGGGCAAAACACCCATATTCCACTGAAAATAAATACAGCAGGAGTAATACCTGTGATATTTGCTTCTTCGATAATAATGTTTCCGGCAACTATTGCAAGCTTCTACAAGAACAGTATAACACAGGCAATAGCGGGTAGCTTATCTCCGGGTTCACCTCTTTATGAGGTGCTTTATATAGTTTTCATAGTTTTTTTCTGCTACTTCTATACAGCTATAGTTTTTAACCCTCTGGACCTGGCTGACAATATGCAAAAGTACGGAGGTTTTATTCCGGGAATCAGACCGGGCAAGCGTACCTCTGATTATATTGATAAGGTGCTGACAAGAATTACCTTTGGAGGAGCAGTCTATTTATCAGCAGTTGCAGTTTTGCCTGATATTTTAATCAATTACGGAAGGGTTCCATTCTATTTTGGAGGAACAGCATTGCTCATTGTTGTAGGGGTTGCAATTGATACAATTTCACAAATTGAATCCCATCTCCTGACAAGGCATTATCAGGGATTCCTGAAGAAGGGAAGAATGAAGGGAAGAAGGGGATAGTAGTTAGCCAACAGTGAAAAGTAAAAAGTCAGGGAAAATGAAGAATGTGATTTTGTTGGGAGCTCCTGGAGTAGGGAAAGGGACTCAGGCTAAAATGCTTTCTGAAAAATTTCTGATTCCACAGATATCAACAGGAGACATACTGAGGAAAGCAGTTAAAGACGGAACAACTCTCGGGATTGAGGCAAAGGGGTTTATGGACAGGGGAGAACTTGTTTCTGACAGGATTGTGATAGGGATAATAGATGAGAGGATTGAAAGTGAAGACTGCAGAAAGGGTTTTATTCTTGACGGTTTTCCAAGGACTGTTATACAGGCAGAAGAGCTTGACAAGATTTTAAAAAATAAGGGATACCCTTTAAGTGTTGTTTTATCAATTAATGCTTCTGAAGAGAAAATTGTCAAAAGGCTTGGAGGCAGAAGAAGCTGTAAGGAATGCGGAGAGGTTTTTCATATAAATTTCAATCCTCCTAAAAAAGCTGGTATCTGTGATAAGTGCGGAGCCGGACTTTTTCAGAGAAAAGATGATAATGAGGATACAATAAGGGAGAGGCTCAAGGTCTACAACTGTAAGACATTACCGCTGATTAGCTATTATAAGAATAAAGATAAATTAAAGAGTGTTAAAGGGGAGGGAGATATAAAGGAGATATTCTCATCGCTTTGTGAGATGATTGAGAAAGGTTAGTGATGATTGTGCTCAAGACTCCGGGAGAAATTGAACTCCTAAGAGTTGTTAACAGAGTTGTAGCAGAAGTTTTGAAAGAGATTGAATCAAGAATTATTCCGGGGATAACAACTTTAGAGCTTGATGAAATGGCAGAAGAGTTTCTGTGTAAAAAAGACTGTACTCCGGCTTTTAAAGGTTACAAGGGATATCCCAAAAGCATATGTGCCTCAGTAAATGAGGAAGTTGTTCACGGAATTCCTTCCAAGAAGAGATTAAAGGAAGGAGATATAATAAGCGTAGACATGGGGGCAAAGTACAAAGGTTTTTACGGGGATATGGCAATTACCTGCGCAGTGGGAAAAATTTCCGAGCAAGCAGGAAAGCTCATAGAGGTTTCAAAAAGAGCGCTTGAAAATGGAATAACAGAAGCAAGGAATGGCAACAGGCTTGGAGACATATCAAGCGCTATTCAGAGGACAGTTGAGAAAGAAGGTTTTTCGGTGGTGAGGTTCTTTGTAGGGCATGGGATTGGAAGAGAGCTTCATGAGATGCCTCAGATTCCAAACTTCGGAGTCCCGGGCAAGGGAGTCAGACTTAAAAGCGGGATGGTTTTTGCAATAGAGCCAATGGTGAATGCCGGAGGAAGCGATGTTGAAATTTTAGAAGATGGCTGGACAGCTGTTACCAAAGACAGAAGTTTATCAGCTCATTTTGAGCATACTGTAGTGATAAAAGATGGTAGCCCTGAAATTTTAACAACAGCTTAAAAAGAGATTTCTGGAAATGTGATTACACTGATTAAAAGCGGGATTACGGAGATTAGATATCTTAAATGGGAGAAATAACCGGATGCCAAAAGAGGCAGCAATAGAGGTTACAGCTACTGTGGTAGAACCATTACCCAATGCAATGTTCAGGGTTGAGCTTGATAATGGGCATAAGATTCTTGCCCATGTTTCAGGAAAGATGAGAATGAATTTTATAAAAATTCTTCCCGGAGATAAGGTTACAGTTGAACTGTCTCCATATGACCTTACAAGGGGAAGAATAATTTACAGACAGAAATAACTGCAGGGCTGAGAAAAAAACATGAAAGTAAGATCATCTGTTAAGAAGATTTGTGAAAAATGCAAGGTAATTAAGAGAAAAGGTGTCGTAAGAGTCATCTGTGAGAATCCTAAACATAAACAGAGACAGGGATAAATAGTGATTGCTGTAATCTTTATTAAATCTCAGTAATCAAAAAATATAAGAGGTGAATTAATGGCAAGAATAGGTGGCGTTGACCTGCCAAAAGATAAGAGGATAGAAGTAGCTCTTACTTATATTTTTGGTATTGGTCATTCAAGTTCAAGAAAAATACTGGAAAAAACAGGGATAAATTCTGACAAGAGAGTAAAGGAGCTGACTGATAATGATGTTAATCTTCTTCGAAAGGAGATTGAACAGAGCTATCAGATTGAGGGAGATTTGAGAAAGGAGATCTCCATCAATATAAAAAGGCTTATGGATATAGGTACGTACAGGGGATTGCGCCACAGACGTTCTCTGCCGGTAAGAGGGCAAAGAACCCATACAAATGCAAGGACAAGAAAGGGCCCGAGAAAGGGAGGAGTAGTAAGAAAAGCAAGTCCGAGCGAGAAATAGAGAACAGACATCGGGTCAGGAAACCCGGTGCTATCCTGATAGTAACAGGTTTTAAGACCTGCTATTTTCAGACAAAATCCTAAGAGAGGAGAAAGATGGCAGAAGAAAAGAAAGAAGAGAAAAAAGAAGAAAAGAAGGAAGAGAAGAAAATAAAGAAGAAGAAAGAAAAGAGGGTTCTTAAAAACGGTATAGCCCATATTAAGTCAACTTTCAATAATACTATTATATCAATTAGCGACACTGACGGCAATGTTGTTGCCTGGGCAAGCAGCGGAAGTCAGGGTTTCAAAGGCTCAAGAAAAAGCACACCTTTTGCTGCAACAGTTGCAGCTGAAGTAGCCGCAAGAAAGGCTTTGGAATTCGGTCTGAGGCAGGTTGAGGTTTTTGTGAGAGGTCCGGGCTCCGGAAGAGAGGCAGCAATAAGAGCCCTTCAGTCAGCAGGTTTATCAATAACAGTTATTAAAGATGTAACTCCTATTCCGCATAACGGGTGCAGGCCACCCAAGAGAAGAAGGGTGTAAATAAAAGGAGAGAAATTTGGCAAGATACAGAGAATCAGTTTGCAGGCATTGCAGGAGAGAAGGAATAAAGCTCTTTTTGAAAAGTGAAAGATGCTATACAGAGAAATGTGCTTTTGAAAAAAGAAGCTATGCGCCGGGACAGCACGGACAGTCAAGAAGAAGCAAGCCTTCAGACTACAGAATGCAGCTAAGAGAAAAGCAAAAGGTAAAAAGAATTTACGGAGTTCTTGAAAGGCAGTTCAGAAAGTATTTTCAGATTGCAGACAGAGAAAAGGGAATTACAGGGGAAAACCTTCTGAATATTTTGGAAAGAAGGCTTGACAATATTGTTTACAGGTTGAATTTTGCTGGTTCAAGAAAACAGGCAAGACAGCTTATAACACATGGTCACTTCATGGTAAATGGGAAAAAAGTAGATATTCCTTCTTTTCTGGTCAAAAAGGGGGATGCGATTGAAGTAAAAGAGAAGAGCAAAAATCTTTCAGCAATACTGTCTTCTCTTGAGCTTGTTAAAAAGAATCCACCTCCTTCATGGCTTATATCTAACATTGATAAACTTGAGGGAAGGATTGCAGCTATGCCAAACAGGGCAGAGATACAACTTCCAATTAACGAAAAGTTTATAGTAGAAATTTATTCGAAATAGTAAAAAATTAAAAACTCTCTTTAGGAGAATTTATAATGAAATTTCAAAGTTTACACAGACCTAAAAGGCTTGAATGCGATTTGGAAACTCTTTCTGGCACATATGGAAAGTTTTTCGCGGAGCCATTTGAGCGTGGTTTTGGGGTCACAATCGGGAATTGCCTGCGAAGGATTCTCCTATCCTCTATAGAAGGCGCTGCTGTTACTATGGTAAAGATTGAAGGAGTGAACCACAAATTTACTTCTCTTCCGGGAGTCATTGAAGATATTGCAGATATAGTTCTGAACCTGAAGCAGCTTCGTCTCAAGGTTCATTCAGATGAGCCAAAGAAGATATCTCTCTCCTCTTCAGGAGCCGGAGAAGTAAAGGCTTCAGATATCGAACATAACGGAGATGTTGAGATACTGAATCCTGATTTGCACATTGCAACTCTGGACTCAGACGGAAAACTGGAGATAGAGATTGAAGTCAGAAAAGGGAGAGGGTATTGTCCTGCAGAGAAGAATGAGGATGAGAGACATCCGATAGGAATGATTGCTGTTGACGCTATTTTTTCACCTGTCAAAAAAGTGAACTTCAATGTGGAGAGCGCAAGGCTTGGACAGGAGACTGATTATGACAGAATTATATTTGAAGTATGGACTGACGGAAGTGTCAAGCCGGATGATGCAGTTGCTTATGCTGCCAAAATATTAAAGGACCAGATGTTAATTTTTATAAACTTTGAAGAAGAACCTGAAGCAGAGGAAGAGGAGAAGGTAGATATTGAAAAGGAAAAAGCTTATTCTAATTTAATGAGAAGCGTTGATGAGCTTGAGCTTTCTGTGAGGTCCCAGAATTGCCTTAAGAATGCAAACATAAAGACAATCGGAGAACTGGTTCAGAGAAGTGAAGGTGAGATACTCAAGACAAAGAACTTTGGAAGAAAGTCTTTAAATGAGATTAAGGAAATACTTAAGAGCATGAACCTGGCTCTCGGAATGAAGCTTGAGGAATGGCCTCCAAAAGAGCCTGTGAGTGTTAAAGAAGAAACTGTTGAGGAATTCGATTAATTCCTGGAAGATTTAAATTTTTTTTAGTTTAGAGGATTTTAAAGAAAATGCGACATAATATGAAAGGCAGAAAACTCGGAAAAACTACAAGCCACAGACTTGCCATGTTCCGCAATATGGTTACTTCTCTCTTTGAGCACGAGAGGATAGAAACCACTGTTGAGAAAGCAAAGGAGATTAGAAGTATTGCAGAGAAGATGGTTACTTTGGCAAAAAAGGAGACACTTCATTCAAGAAGGCAGGCAGCCTGCTGGATAAAAAATAAAGTTGTTCTCAAGAAACTTTTCAATGAAGTTGCAGGCAAGTATTCTGAAAGAAAAGGCGGTTATACGCGAATAATCAAAACCCGCATCCGCCACGGCGACGGCGCAAAAATGGCGATAATTGAACTTGTGGAGTGATATAAACATTGAAAATTGAAAATTGTAAAATAAAAATTTTAATTTGAATTCTTTCCAGTTTCCAATTAAATTCTCTACTGTTCCTGTAATGGTTTTTCAGAGCTTTCCTTTTTAAAACTATCCACATTAAACCTCTCCACAGCCTTATACCATAAAAGCTTTGTGTATTCATAAAAAAGGTTTTTTGCAGAGGGTCTTTCCCGCCACCATTTGTCAGGATTGTATTCACGGTCTTTTGAGGGATGGGAAAGTATTTTTATACCAGTTCCGTTGAGAACTTTTGAAAAAATCCACTTAGCCCTTCTTGTGTGGTAACTTGAACTTACAAGAATAAAACTTCTGAAATTCTTTTTCACAAAAATATTTCTGTTGGTTTTTGCTTCTTCTATTGTTGAATTTCCATCGATTCTGACAGGGATTATGGCAGAATGCGGTACTTTAAGCGAGAGAGCCTGCTTTTCCATGATATCTGCTGCATAGGTGTTCCAGCCAATTTCATTGCCGTTAAGAACCAGATATTTTCCATAACCCTCTTTGAAAAGTTTAGCTCCTTCTTTTACCCTTTCTCCTTCACCATTGTCTCCTGCAAGCACAAGAATTGCATCACACTTTTCAAGCTTGTCGCTGACAATCAGGTAGTTGCCGATTGCCTTTAAGATGTTTGGATAGAAAAAATATAATCCAATAATAATACCAAGAATTATAAGCCATTTTACCAATCGAAACATAATTTTAACCTTTCTATCTTTTCTTTTTAAGCTCTTTCCAGCTTTCAAGCCTTTTCTTTATCTCTTCTTCAAAACCCCTGTCAGTCGGACTGTAATAAACTCTTCCTTTTAATTCATCAGGCATATAATCCTGCTCAACAATTGCATCTTCGTATTTATGGGCGTATTTATAGTCTTTCCCGTAGCCTGCTTCTTTCATAAGTTTGGTCACAGGATTTCTTATGTGCAGAGGAACAGGAATCGTTCCTTTTTCCTGTACATCAGCCTTTGCAGAAAGATAGGCTTTATAGACCGCATTGCTTTTAGGCGCACAGGCAAGGTATATGGCAGCCTGCGCAAGAGATAAATCACCTTCAGGCATTCCTATAAAATCCACGGCATCCTTGGCAGCAACAGCAACCTGAAGCGCTTGCGGGTCTGCATTGCCAACATCCTCTGAGGCAAACCTTACCATCCGCCTTGCAATGAAAAGCGGGTCTTCTCCTGCTTCAAGCATTCTTGCAAGCCAGTAAAGCGCAGCGTCAGGGTCGCTTCCTCTGAGGGATTTGTGGAAAGCTGAAATGATGTTATAATGCTCTTCCCTGTCCTTATCATAGGCAAGGGTTTTCTTCTGCATTGCCTCTGAAGCCAGTTCCCTTGTTATAATCCGCTTCCCTTGCCCATCTGGGGTACAGCTAATTACAGCTGCTTCAAGGGTATTGAGGCAAATCCTTGCATCTCCCTGGCAGTTGCTGATAATGAACTGCAATGCTTCTTCTTTTATTTCAGGGTTATAAGCCTTCAATCCCCTTTCATCTTCAATCGCCCGCCTTAAAATAGTGGCAAGCTCTTCTTCTGCAAGCTGATAAAAAATATAAACCTTTGTCCTTGAGAGAAGGGGAGAGTTGACTTCAAAAGAGGGGTTTTCTGTTGTTGCGCCAATCAGGATTATTGTCCCGTCCTCCACGTGAGGGAGAAAGGCATCCTGTTGGGCGCGGTTGAAGCGGTGGATTTCATCAATGAAAATTATGGTTTTTTTATTGTATCTTTCAAGTTCTTTCCCTGCCTGAAAAATCACATCCTTTATCTCCTTGATTCCTGATGTAACAGCGCTGAAGGAGATAAAATTTGATTTGGTCATATTAGCAATTATCCTTGCAAGGGTTGTTTTTCCTGAGCCCGGAGGTCCCCAGAAAATCATTGAGCCAACCTTGTCCTCTATGATTGCCCTGCGAAACATCTTGCCTTCGCCCAAGATATGCTTCTGCCCGACAAAGTCATCAAGGGTTTCAGGGCGCAGGCGGTCTGCAAGGGGTGCAAACTTTTTCTTCTTTCTTTCAGGTTTCTGGTCAAAAAGGTCCATAGGTGTTTTGGATTTAAACTAAGTTTGTCAGCAAAATAATACACCACCAAAGGCGTTATTGTCTATGTAAAACATTTGTCCTCAGCCTCTTTAACTTTAAATCCTTTCTTGACTTAGGGAAGATTTTAAAATAAATTTTAAATTATAAAGATTTTGAATTTTAATTCAGCTTTTTAGCTAAAACAGAAAAAATTCCATGATGGATATTCCTGATGAAGAGAGAAAAAGGTATTTTTATAACCATAGAGGGAATCGAAGGGTGCGGGAAATCAACACAGGCAAAGATGCTCGGGAAGTATTTAGGAAAAAAAGGTCTTGATGTTATCCTGACAAGAGAGCCTGGCGGTACAGAAATAGGAAATCAGATAAGAAAAATTCTGCTTGATAGAAAAAATAAAAAAATTCTCGCTGTTACAGAGCTTCTTTTATATGCTGCAAGCAGAGCACAGCATGTGAATGAGGTTATTGCTCCGGAACTTGCAGAAGGAAAAATAGTAGTTTGTGACAGGTTTAGTGATGCGACAACTGCATATCAGGGTTATGGAAGAGGGCTTGATAAAAAAATGATTTCTGTATTGGATAAATTCTCAACCGGAGGGTTGGTTCCTGACCTGACAATT
Organism: Candidatus Schekmanbacteria bacterium RIFCSPLOWO2_02_FULL_38_14; assembly: GCA_001790855.1. Taxonomy (NCBI): domain Bacteria; phylum Candidatus Schekmaniibacteriota; species Candidatus Schekmanbacteria bacterium RIFCSPLOWO2_02_FULL_38_14. The sequence goes on from MGDH01000019.1 coordinate 18,392, forward strand.
ATTTTGGACCTTCCTGAGAAAGTTGGTCTGGAAAGAGCGAAGAGGCGTAACAGAGAAATGGGTATTTCCAGAGGCGAAGGAAGGATTGAAGAGGAGGGTTTAGTATTTCACAGAAAGGTCAGAAGAGGGTATCTGAAAATAGCAAAAGATGACCAGAAGAGAGTGAAAGTAATTAATGCTCTCAGAAGCATGGAGGAGATTAATGCTGAAATATGCAAAGAAGCAGATAAACTGATTAAGAGAAATTTTCAATAGGCGCTTTTATGGGAAAAATCACAAAAATAAGATATGGAAGCTTTAAAAAGCTTGGAATCTTTTTAAACAATGAGATTGAGCTTAAAAGAGATGATGTTTGTATAGTTGAAGGTGAAAAGGGAGAGGAACTGGCTGGTGAAGTTGTTATTCCTCCTTTTGAGCCGCCTCAAGGCTCGGGTTTGGCGCCGTTTAAAAAAATATTGCGCAAGGCGACAAAAGAGGATTTGGATAAAATAGCAGCGAATGAAAAAAGCGAAGAGGAGATTTTAAAGAAATCAGTTCAGAAGATAAGAGAAAAAGAGCTTAAAATGAAGCTTATCAAGGTTGAAAAATCCTTTGATAGCAGCAAGATAATTTTCTATTTTACTTCTGAAGGAAGAGTGGATTTCAGAGAACTTGTAAAGGACCTTGCTTATGAGTTCAGAGCCCGCATTGAGATGAGACAGATAGGAGTGAGAGATAAGGCGAGGATTATTCAGGGTTATGGTATTTGCGGAAGGGCATTTTGCTGCTGTTATTTTCTGAATGAATTTGACCCTGTTTCTATAAAAATGGCAAAGGTTCAGAACCTTACTCTTAATCCATCAAAAATTTCCGGAGTATGCGGCAGACTGATGTGCTGCCTCAAATATGAGTATGAAACCTATAAAAGTATAAACAGGGATCTTCCCAAATACGTGGAAAAAGTTATTCTTAAAGATGGCAAAAGCGGAAAGGTGAGAAAGGTAAATACTCTTGGACGAACTGTTATAGTAGAGCTTGAAGACGGAACAAATGTCAATGTAAGCGCAGATGACCTGACTTTTGACAAGACTCAGCACAGTCCCTGCGAGGAAGAAAATGAAGAAATATTGGAAGATATACCAGAAGAATTAAAGGAATGACAGAGCAGTTATTTTTATATTTTATTATTTTTCTTTTTGGGTCTTCAGTTGGCAGTTTTCTTAATGTTTGCATTTATCGCCTTCCAAGAGAGGAATCAATAATCTCTCCGCGTTCTCACTGTACAATATGCAATAAACCGATTCTGACAAGAGACAATATCCCGATATTGTCTTACATTTTACTAAGAGGGAGATGCAGAAACTGCGGAGAAAAGTTTTCTGTTATTTATCCTTTTATAGAATTTCTGACAGGAATTATTTTTCTGTATTTTTTTTATTTCTTCGGGTTCAACCTGAAGATTGTACCATACCTTGTTCTTACATGTTCTCTTATTGTCATAAGCGTCATAGATATTAACTGCCGTATAATTCCAAATGAAATATCAATTCCATTCATATTTCTGGGGATTTTATTTACCCCGCTCCTTCCAATAAAATGGTCTGACTCGCTTCTTGGAATTCTCTTTGGAGGAGGAATCCTTTATTCAATAGCTGTCATCTACGCCTTGGTTGCAAAAAAAGAAGGAATGGGAATGGGAGATGTGAAACTTCTGGCAATGATAGGTGCATTTCTTGGAATAAAAGGAGCCGTTGTTACTCTTCTCCTTGGTTCTTTCCTTGGAACTATCGGAGGTTTTGCAGCTATACTCTTAAGCGGCAAGGGAAGGGACTATCCAATACCTTTTGGTGTCTTTCTTTCAATAGGCGCAGTCATTTCCTTATTATGGGGAAATGACCTTTTGGATTTTTATCTTGGATTGATGGGTGGAGTAAGGTGAGAACAGATTTAACTTTTATCACAAACGAGAAAGACAGAAATCTACTTGCTCTTTATAAATCTGCTGATGAGCTTCTTAAGAGCCACTTTTCAGAAAGTGCAGCACAAACCACTGGTCCACGAGAAGTTATTCTTTCTGAATATTTATTGGGTAAATAAAAATGGAAGAAGATAAAGCTAAAGGTAATAAAGGAGAACTTGTTATTTATCGTTCAAAGGACGGGCAAAGTTCTATATATGTTCATTTGTTTGAAAATACTGTGTGGTTAAATTTAGACCAGATGGCTGTTCTTTTTTCCAGAGATAAATCAGTTATTTCCAGACACATTAAGAATGTCTTCTATGAAAAAGAATTAAATAAAAAATCAGTTGTTGCAAATTTTGCAACAACTGCATCTGACGGCAAGACATATCATGTTGATTATTATAATCTTGATGTAATTATTTCAATTGGCTATCGTGTAAAGTCTCAAAGAGGAGTGCAGTTCCGCATTTGGGCAACAAAAATACTCAAAGATTATCTTGTTAAAGGATATACATTAAATCAAAAAAGGATTGCTGAATTAAAAGGAAAAGAATTTAAGGAATTTGAAGAAGCAGTTTTTCTAATTAAAAAGATCATAGAAACAAAGCAGTTAAGCAGCAGTGAATCAACAGGGCTTCTGCATGTCATCACTGATTATGCCAATACATGGTTACTCCTTCAGAAATACGATGAAGACAAGCTTGAAATCAGCAGGAAAACCAAGAGTCTGTTTGTTTTTGAATATGATGAGGCGGTTCAAGCTATTAATGAATTGAAACACAATTTAATAAGTAAAAAGGAAGCAGGCAATCTTTTTGGGATTGAAAGAAGCGATGGGTTGAAAAGTATTCTTGGTAGTATCAGCCAGACCTTTGGAGGAGAAGAACTGTATCCAAGCATAGAAGAAAAAGCTGCACACCTTTTGTATTTTATCATCAAAGACCATCCATTTACTGATGGCAACAAACGCATTGGTTCATTTCTTTTCATAGTCTTTCTTGCACGTAACAGGTATCTCTTCAAGAAAAACGGAGAGCGAAAGTTTAATGATAATGCCTTAGTAGCACTGGCTCTGCTTATTGCTGAAAGTGCGCCAAAACATAAAGATATAATGATAAAACTGATTATGAATTTTTTGGTGAGTTGAAGTTAATATGGATAAAGAAGAGGTATATTAAATAGTTTGTGGAATCTTGAACAATTCTTTTGCTACCAAGAAGTTCTTAAAAGCATCAAACCCCAAATCTTCTTTCCCCATCCATGCTTTATGTGCAGGGATTGCAAGTACGGGGAGGATTGCAGGGAGTGGGAAGGGAAATAAATCCTTTTAATGTAATAGAATAGATTTAAAAAGATAATCAGCTTTTGATTATTTTTAACAATATTTCTTCTGCTTCTTTTATAAACTCTTTTGCATTTTTAATTTGTCTTTCAGCATCTACTTTAGACACCACAAAGAAATCTTCATAATCTCCGGCTTCCCTGAAATCTTTTGCTTCACTCAACTTTTTACCAATTTTTCTGTCCATTATATCTGTTTTTAAAAATTGCTGATTAAACTAAGGATATGACTCCTGAATGTTTGCTGCTATCAAGCTCTTTAGTTGCAAGCAGTGCCCTTGCTGCAGAAAACATGGCATAGTAGGATCTTGAGAGGGAATCTTTAAATAATTTTTCTCTCAGAAGCACTTCAGCTGAGTTCAGTTTTTCTTTTGCGTTTTCCAATCTATATCTGGCATAATCTTCCCTTGTTTTCTTCACAAAGAAACACCTTCTTTTGTAATATTCTTATAGAAGAAAGTTTCATAATCTTTTATGCGGTTAAACTCTGCTTCGGAATAGATTTTCAATGATATTTGTGAATTATGTTCAATCTCAACATCTATTAACACATCATAAATCTTATCTATTAAATCCCAGCTCTTTTTCTTTAGGACTAAAAGTATATCAATATCAGATTCTTTTCTGAAATCACCCCTGGCCTTTGACCCAAACAACCTTATATTTACAAGATTTTGTTTTAAAAGAATTTTCATCTTTCCACAAAATTCTTTAACAGCTAAGGTCTCTTTTTTATTTAACTGTCCTATCTTCATAAAATAAATTATACTGTCTAAGAATATAAAAAATCAAGGAGTAAAATACATATTTTATGCTATAATTATTTTATCCTTAACATACCTATTCAAACTGCATGATTGTGTTTCCCTTCTGCCGACAGCAGAGAGGCTTAATTCCCATAGCTTATTTGGAGTTTTAATAAAAAGAGAGGTTCTAAGCATCAAACCCCAAATCTTCTTTCCCCATCCAGGCTTTATGTGCAAGGATTGCGAGTATGGGGAGGATTGCAAGGAGTAGGAAGTGAATTAAAACCTTCTAAAAAACTAAAAGGAAGCAGAAAAAACTGCTTCCTTTTTGATTTTAGATTGATATTCTATCAATAAACTTTCCAAATTGACAATCCAGTATGTGATGATATAAAGTCATTTCACCTATCTTTAATATAAAAATAAAAATTATGCTGAAATCATATCTTAAACGAATAACTGAGGTTTCAAAAAGAGGAGATGCAAGAGAGGAAAGTTATTATTCCTGCCTTGAGGAACTTTTAAATAATTATGCTGACTCAATAAATAAAAAACAGATAAATGTTACTACCCTGCCTAAAAAAACTGAGGCTGGAAATCCAGATTTCAGAATATGGGATGGAAAACAACATATTGTTGGTTATATTGAAGCCAAAGCGCCATCAATCGAATACTTAGACCAGATAGAAACGACAGACCAGTTAAAACGGTATCTGCACACTTTTCCAAATTTGATATTAACCAACTTTTTTGAATTCAGGCTTTATCGCGATGGTGCTTTGACAGATAAGGTCAGTATTGCCAGACCTTTTGTTCTGCATAAGCTAAAAACTATTCCAACAGTTGAAAGAGAATCTGAATTTTTCAATTTACTGGAAAGATTTTTCTCCTTCTCTCTCCCAAAGGTTTATGATGCCAAAAGCCTTGCAATTGAATTGGCGAAACGTACACGGTTTCTAAAAGAAGAGGTCATTGCAGAAGAACTAAAAGAGGAAGAAAAAAACGGCAGAGGATTTATCATTGGTTTTTATGAAGCATTTAGAAAATATCTTATAAATACCCTTTCAAAAGAAGAATTTGCTGATCTCTATTCTCAAACAATAACCTACGGTCTTTTTGCTGCAAGGACACGAACTGAAAATGGATTTAACAGAAAGCTTGCTTATTATAAAATCCCAAGGACAATTGGAATATTAAGAGATGTTTTTCAGTTTATCTCACTTGGTGAATTACCAAAACAAATGGAATGGATTGTTGATGATATTTCAGAGGTTCTGGCAGTTGCTGATGTGAACAGTATTCTTCATAAATATTTCCATGAAGGAAAGGGAAAAGACCCAATAATTCATTTCTATGAAACTTTTCTTACAGAATACGATCCTAAAACCAGGGAAAAGAGAGGTGTTTATTATACTCCAGAGCCGGTGGTGTCCTATATTGTTAATTCTCTGCATAATATTTTGAAAGAGCATTTCAACAAGCCTGATGGATTTGGAAGCGAATCAGTTACTGTTTTAGACCCTGCCGCAGGAACGCTTACTTTTTTGGCTGAAGCAGCCAAACTGGCAACAGATGAGTTTATTTCTAAATATGGCGAAGGCGATAAAGAAAATTTTATTAAAGAGCATATTCTTAAAAATTTCTATGCTTTTGAGTTGATGATGGCTCCTTATGCAATAGGGCACTTAAAGATGTCATTTTTATTAGAAGAACTTGGTTATAAGCTTCATGATGATGACAGATTTAAACTCTACTTAACTAATACCTTAGAAGTGGAAGACCTTGAACAAACAGAACTCCCTGGAATGGCTTCTCTTTCAAAAGAATCTCATTTGGCAGGCAAAGTCAAAAAAGAGCAGTCCATTTTAGTAATTCTTGGAAACCCTCCATATTCAGTAAGTTCAGTGAATAAATCTGAGTTTATTGAAAAGCAAATGGGAATTTATAAAGAAGATGTTCGCAATGAAAAGAATATCCAACCTCTTTCTGATGATTACATAAAGTTTATCCGTTTTGCTCACTGGAAAATAGATGAGTCAGGTAAAGGTGTCATTGGAATGATTACCAATAACTCCTATCTTTCTGGATTGATCCACAGAGGAATACGTAAAAAATTGTTGGAGAGTTTTAATGAGGTTTATATTTTAAATCTTCATGGGAACAGCCGTATTGGTGAAAAATCTCCTGATGGAAGCAAAGATGAAAATGTCTTTGATATACAGCAAGGAGTTTCAATTGCATTATTTATAAAAGATAAAAAACAGAAAGGACTAGGAAAGGTCTTTTATCAGGATTTTTATGGACTCAGAGAAAAAAAATATGAATATCTGATTAAATATGCTGTTGATTCAACGAAATGGATAAAATTACAACCAACTGACCCCTATTATTTCTTTGTAGAAAAGGATTTTAGTGGAGAAGTTAAATATAAAAAATTCTTTTCTGTAAAAGATATATTTCTAGAATATAATGCTGGAACTGCTACGGGAAAAGATGAAGTATTAGTTGATTTTCAAGAAGATAGCTTAGCAAGAAGGTTGTCAACTAAAGATAAAGACAGTTTCTTAAATCTAATGGAGAATTATGGAATAAAAAGTGAATTGATAACTAAATGGTATGAAGAGTTAAAAGGAAAAAATATTAATGAACAAATTATTCTATACACATATAGACCATTTGATAATAGATTTATCATCTATAATGCAGGCATTATACAACGATTAAGAGATAACATAATGAAACACTTTTTGAATACTAATTTAGGGTTGGTTTTACAAAAAAATACTAAGAGTGAATTTTTTAATGAAGTTTTCATTACCCAAAATGTATCTGATAAACATCTTATAGGTCATCAATCATTCATTTTTCCTCTCTATCTATATCCATCAAAAGACAATCCTAAAAAACGCTCTTCAGGGCATATTATGATGCTCTTTGAGTCAGAGGCAGATTATAAAAAGAAAAAACCGAATTTGTCGCTACAGTTTATTGAGAGATTAGTTAAGACTTTTAATAAATCAATATCACCTGAACAAATTTTCTTTTATATCTATGCTGTCCTTTACTCAAACATCTATCGTACTAAATATGCTGAGTTCTTGAAGATAGATTTTCCAAGGATACCTTTTACCAATAACTACAAACTATTTAACAAGATAGCTGATTATGGGGAAAGTCTTGTTGAGTTGCATCTACTTAAATCTAAAAAACTTGATTCACCTGTTGCAAGATTCCAAGGCAAAGGTGATAATAGAGTTGAAAAAGTAAAGTATGGAAATGGGAAACTTTATATAAACAATGACCAACATTTTGAAGATGTAGAACCTCAAGTTTGGGAACACCAAATTGGTGGTTATAGGGTTTGTGACATATGGCTGAAGTATAGAAAAGGAAAACCATTGTCACATGATGATATAAAACATTATTGCAAAGTTGTGACTGCTTTAGGGAAAACAATAGAGATTCAAAAAGAGATAGATACGTTATATCCAGACATTGAAAAAGAACTTATTGAATTTTGAATATAGTTAGAATTTAAAGGGCCGTTTCTCTTTAACCCCACACCACCAAATAAAAACCTGAACTCTCTGAGGTTTTGATTTTCAGAAAAATCTACCGGTTTTTTTATTTTTAATTCTAATATCTTTTTAATTCCAATAAATCTCTTTACCATTCTTTCATGCTTTTTCATTGACCTATTTTCTTGTAAGCTTATTTTGAAATAAAAATATAAGAAAAGAGAGAAATTTTGAAACTTTTGCCTTATTTCCTTATTCAATATTCTTAAAAATCTCATTCAACGATTCAAGAATCTTTTGAAGATTAAACGCCTTTTTTTCTTCAAGTGGCAAAACATCAAGAAGTTCTGCTTCTATCCTGGAACTCATCTCCTTAATCTCTGTATCCGAGCGTCCCATATTAATGCGATATTTCTTAAGAGCATTGCCGAAGCCGTCTTCTGCAAGCTTCTGTTTAAATAGTTGCCATAGCTCTTTGTCTCTGAAATTAAATCCTGCCCTTAGCAAATATCCCAAATCATAAAAATCCCTGCCCGCAATATCCTCTCTTGTGGCAGAGGCTCTTAATTTCTCAGCAACAAGCTCTTTCAGGGCAAGGCAATTGACACTTCCACAATCAAAAAGCGGTTCTTTTGTGAAAGGGTGAAGAAATTTATGATTAACCTTTTTTGTCACAGCAGGCAAAACAGGATTAAACCTTAAACCGATTTCGAGCTTTATTGACTGTTTATTGCTTAAAACTACTGAGTCATAATCAATATAATAGATATACTGGGTAGGCTCACTGTGTCCGGATTTTTCCACATCTTCTATGTTCATCCCAAAACTTCTTACGAAGGACTTAATTTTTTCTTTGACAGGTTTGATCGTATTCCTGCGAATAGTGCGGGTGATTTCACCAGCCGGAAGCCTTAATGAAAAATCCAAATCTTCGCTGAGACGGTAATATGAAAAATAAATCTTGCTTAAACATGTCCCGCCCTTAAAAATGAGGTTATCGTTAAGCGTATTGATACCAGAAAGGATGAGTGTTATAAAATAATCCTTCTCAAGAAGAAACAAGGGAAATCCTGTCTGTGCAGAAGTCCTTTCCAGAACTTTTAAGAATTCATCCTTATTGCTGTGAATCATTTAAAATAACCTTCCACTTATTGTTGATAGTACCTTTGCGGGATTTTGAGCTGTAAAGGGTGGTTAATGATGCATTCCTGACGCATTTTATTAATGGAGCAAGCAAGGAATCATTTACTCTGCATTGCTCCAGAGCAAAGCCAATTCTTTTGCGCACTGCCATACATGGAAAAAGTATTGTATACTTAATGAGTTTCTTAACATCAACCTTATTAGAGGTAACCTGTAACCTAAGTATCTCAAGCGCTTTTTTTAAACCGCCCACTGGATCAGAAAAATAAATCAGGTCAACAAGAGTCCTTTCCCTGTCGCTAATAGTTATTTCCGATTCCCTGATTTTTACTTTTTCAATGCCGTACATCCTCTTGGGAGAAATTTTTAGTAACTTAAATGGAATGCCACAGATGATACGTTCTCTTTGAAGTGAGGTATTTAGAATATAAAACGTCTGGAATATTTGATTCGTGAAGCGATAGTAGTTATACATTGTTGAGTAGCCAACATAGTAGTTTCCTGAGAGAAAAAGAACAGGAGGAATTAAAAACTCATTTATATGACTGCCCGCTGGCCCAGCCTCAAGAGGAGAATAGTAATAAATCCCTTTTGTAATTGGCTTAAGAATACCTTTCTTCCTGAGCTGATATATAATTTGCCTTGTTAAAACAGATTGCCCAAAAAGCCTGTCAAACTGCTTTCTGGTGATAATAGTGGTTTTCTCGTAAGATAGGCGAGAAATAACCTCTGTTTCTTTGGGTCCCAAATATTTTGTCATTGTCTTATATTTTACGATTATCGTTTAATAAACGATTATTGTAAATTATTATACATTGCTATTGGCACTTGTCAAGATAAGTGTTTCTTTCGAAGTGTTAATTAATTAAACCGGTTCTCTTTTCTCCCACATAGATGATATTATAACATTGCATTAAATAGAAGATGGTTTTGAGATCAAAAAGAAAATAGTTTGAAAAAAGTCTGAAAGTTGATAATAGTGAAAAGGGAACGGCAGGTTGTCCCCTTTATTTTATTCTATATGAATGAGTTACAAAAATATATTGTAATAATTCCTGTAATTGAGTTGAAGCAAAATTTATGCAGATTCACTGAGCATAAATTTACATGGATTTCGTTTTGGAATGATTTAAATAAGCTAGATAAAAAAGTTGTATCAGGAACGTATAAGTTCTTTGTTAATCCTAATATTTCTTTAGATTCGCCAACTAAATTGTTTATATGTGTAATAGTAGATACGAACAGTAACGATGAGGCATACAAAATTGGAGTAGAGAAAATATTAACCTTAGTCAATGAACTAGTGTGGGTATTTCTAACTGGATTCCGGATTATCTATCACGAAGCAATAACAATACCTCTTGTTTCCATAGCTTCTTCAACAATTAAAATAGACAACGTCGACCTTATAATAGAGAAAGGAATCACAAAGGCAGTGGTGACTCCTTACGAACAACATAAAATTTTATCGCCGTTTTCTATAACGCTTCGAAACAATGGATTTATTACTGCTTATGGCAAAATTCCTCAGTTTGAAGGCAATGTTAATGCACAAAAACCATTAATTCCTGAGGAAAAAGTTTTAAACCTAGAAGCATATCTTGAAAAAGTAAGACCTAATAAACCTAGTATTAATAGTGAGTTGATAGATATGATGGCAATGCTTTATAGTGCTGCTGTTACGACAGAAGATATAGCTATATCGTATTTATTATTATGGCAAATATTAGAGTCCTTTGGATCCGCCAAAAAAACAACTAATAAATTAATTACTCATGGAACACTCAAAAAGGTAAAATGCTTACTGGATGAAGAAAAACAATACAATAAAGATATTGTTAATAGAGTTATCAATTTATTAGGGAATGCAAAAGAAAAAGGAGATGTTCAGCAAATATCAAAAACTCTCAAGGAAAATTTATATATAACCCAGGACATTAGAGATATAGAGAAAAAAGTTAAAGAATTTAGAAGTATAAGAGGTTCAATTACCCATCCAAATCCTTCAAAGAAGCTGGGGGTAAGTAAATTAATGGGAAAATATGTAGAATTATTCGAAATCGTAGAACGGTTATTTAAATCATTATTAGAAAAGTAGTACTATATTAAATGGATGGTATGAAAAATTAGGGGACGTTGGTGCAGAGAGTGCATTCATTTCCTAAGTCCCTTTAATATTTCATCGTAGGATTTATCCACCTCTCCTGAAGAGATTATTCTGTGCTAAGCTTAACTGTAACTGATAGAGCAGGTGCAGGTTTGAAGTAATTTGTCAGGCAACCGCATTAATATCTGATGGCAGTTTATGTAGAGTAAGTGAGTGAATTAGGGGACGTTGGTGCAGAGGATGCATTTATTTCCTAAGTCCCTTTAATATTTCATCGCAGGATTTATCCACTCCTCCTGAAGAGGCTATTCTGTGCTAAGCTTAACTGTAACTGATAGAGCAGGTGCAGGTTTGAAGTAATTTGTCAGGCAACCGCATTAATATCTGCTGGCAGTTTGTGGAGAGTAAGTTCTTTAAGCTGAACTTTCTTGCTGGCATTGTCAATGTCAATACCCACCAAATTGCCTTCGGCATCGTAATCAAGGTTAATTCCTTCAGAAATTTCTCTGCTCTCCACGCTTGTCTTCTCAGAGAGATCAATATATAGAGAGTCAGTATTTGGGTAATAATTGAGTTTCATTTTTTAAACCCCCTATCAGGAAAAGCATTATGAATCGTCTTTTTATCATCCAAGGTGATAACTCGTAATACATGACCTTCAATCTCAGCGATTACTCCCCAGAACCGAAAACGATTATGTTCTTGTGGTTCGGTCTTGAGCGGGTTTTCGATGACTTGAATGCACCATTCTTTTTTCAGATAAGGCCGTTTTCTTAGCACTTCTTTTTCAAAGTATTCAGTAAACTTATATTCACCCATTTTGTAATGATGCTCGGTTTCTCATCAAATTTACTTTCAGTATAACATTTTCTCTAATATCTTAAATGTATTGAGTGTTTTGAACTTTGTCAATGTAAAATTCAAGGGAAAAGGGGATGGCTTGCCGTCTACGAAAAATGGAACTTTACAAATTCCCAAGTTCATACTGGATTATTGACAGCACAGAAATTGCAGCGGTTTCAGAGCGCAAGATTCCTCCTTTTAATCCTGTTATGATTAAATTGTTTTCTTTTGCAAAGATGAGCTCTGTTTTTGTAAAGCCTCCGGGGGGTCCTATTATTACTGATATTTCACTGAATGGCATGAAATTTTTTATTGTTTCACTAAAACTCTTTTCCCTGCAATCTTCAGATAGAAGAAGATTTGGATTCTTAGAATTTAGCTCAAGTATGGCTTTGCTGAAGAGCTTTGGGCTGTCTATGGAAGGAATGAAACTGCGCCTTGACTGAGAGGTTGCAGATTCTGCAATTTTTCTCCAGTGTTCCAGTCGGGAGTTAATTTTTTCCTGCGAGAGCTTTATCTCTGACCTTTCTGTAATGAGTGGAATAATCCTGCCAACCCCCAGTTCAGCAGCCTTTTCTATGACCAGATCCATCTTATCCCTCTTCAGCAACCCCTGAACAAGAATAATCTTTGAGTCGGGTTTATTTTCTTGTTTTATTTTCTGGCTGATTCTGCAGGTGATTTTAGTTGCTGAGATATGCTCTATTTCCGAGAGATATTCATCTCCTTTGGAGTCGTAAAAAGAGACCCTGTTTCCTGCTTTTGCCCTTAGAACTTTTGCGAGGTGTTTATAGGATTTGCCGGAAAGTACTATTTTTCCGCTTAGAGGCTGACCATCAGGTAAGGGAAAGCGCGGAATAGTCATTTGTTAACGGGATATAGGGGTTTTATTTTCTAATTTTTCTAACTGTAAAAGCAACTCGCGCTGAAAGGATGAAAGGTTAACAGGTGTTTCTACAAGAATTTTAACATACTGATTTCCCCTTATGTATGAAGCAGGGTTGATGATTCCCTTACCCTCTAAGGTAAAAACTGAGCTGCTTTGGGTTCCTTCAGGTATTTTTAAATTTGCAGTTCCTTCGAGTGTTGGAATTTCTATTTCTGAACCGAGTGCAGCCTGTGTAAAGGTGATTGGGATTTCACAGCTTATATCAAAGTTTTCCCGTTCAAAGATATTGTGCTTTTCAACTCTTATAATTACAAACAGGTCTCCGCTTGGACCTCCCTTGATGCCTGTATTCCCTTGCTCTGAGAGCCTTAATTTGCTGCCTGTGTCAACCCCGGGAGGTATTTTCACTGTTATTGTGTTCTTTTTTTTCTGCCTCCCGTCGCCGTCACATTTTAAACAGGGATGAACAATGATAAACCCATTTCCTTTGCATTGGGTACAGATTCTTTTAACAATGAAAAAACCGTAACTGTAACGTTTCTCTCCTGTTCCATTGCAGGATGGGCATATTGATTCTCCTATTCCTGCCTCAGAGCCATTTCCATTGCAGGTATTGCATTTTTCAAGCCGCTCTATTGTAACTTCAGTTTCTTTTCCGAAAGCTGCATCTGCCAGTGAGATTTTAAGCTCAGTCTTAATGTCACTCCCTTTTTTTATCCTTGTCCTGTCTCCTGAATATCCTACATCAAAGAAGTCGTGAAATATCTCTTCAAATATATTTGTAAACCCGCCATAGCTTCTGTATCCGGAACTGAAGTTGCCACGGAAATCGCTGAAGGTTTCTGAGTTTGAAGTGCTGTCATAAATTCTTTTCTTTTGATGATTAATCAGTGTTTGATAGGCAACGGAGACCTCTTTAAATTTGTTCTCTGCAAAATGGTTGCCTGGGTTTTTATCGGGATGGAATCTTAAGGCAAGTTTTCTATAGGCTTTTTTTATTTCTTCTGCTGTTGCATCAGAGTTTAAGCCTAAAATTCTATAATAATCCTGTTTTTTCATTCATTCATTACACGTCTGTAAACAGGTTGCTCATCAGAACGGCAGTACAACTGACCAATGGAATTATCTGGGAATAGTCCATCCTTGTTGGACCAATAATCCCAAGGGTTCCTAAAACTCGGTCTCCGCTTTTATAGACCGAGGTTACAATGCTTAAGTCCTGAATCTCTTTTACCGGGTTTTCAGTGCCAATGAAAATCTGCATTCCTTTGCTGTTAACACATTTATCCAGCAGTTGAAGAAGGAGATTTTTCTGCTCAAAGGCAGCAAATATTCTTTTCATTTCTTCAACATCTGAGAATTCAGGCTGGTTTAAAATGTTGGCTGTGCCGTCAAAGTAGATTTCCTCTTCTTCAGCGTTTGAAAAAGCCAGACTGCTCAATGTCAATGCCCTGGCAACCAGTTTGTCATAAAGCCTTTTTTCTTCTAACATCATTTCCCGCAGTTTTTCTCTGATTTCGCAGAGCGTCATTCCCTGAAACTGTTCATTCAGGTACCTGGTAATTTTATCAAGAGTATCCTGAGAAAGGTCTTCATCAAATTTGATTAATTTATTCTGAATCATCCCTGATTTTGTCACAAAAATTGCAAGAACCCGCTTTTCCCTTAAATTTATAAACTCAATATGTTTAAAAGTAGTGAAGGAAAACTTTGGTGCAAGTATTATTCCGACCTGATTGGAAATCTGAGACAAGCGGTGTGAAATCCTTTTCATTATATCTTCAACGTTTACTGCTTCGTTGCTTTCCTTTAATTCATCACCAAACTGAAACTGGATTGGTAATTGGCTGTTAAAAGCATTTTCGCTCAAAATCGAATCAACATAGAACCTGTATGCTTTATTTGTAGGAACCCTGCCTGCTGAAGTGTAGGGATGGGAAAGAAAGCCCATTTCTTCAAGGTCAGACATAATGTTTCGTACAGTGGCAGGACTTAAGTCGAGCTTGAATTTTTTTGTAATAGTCCTTGACCCCACCGGTTCAGCAGTTGATACATAACTTGTTATCACTGCTTTTAAAATCTGTTTGTTTCTGATGCTTAGTTCTTCCATAGTTTTATATTCTTCATGTTATAGATATCATTTTTAAAATAGCCACAGAAATATAATTTGTCAAGGGGAATAAGCTTTTCCAATAACCTTGACTAACAACTCAGGTTCATAGTAGAAATATTAAATAAAATCAGGGCACTATTCGCAAATGATAAAAATAAAAAATCCTGTTTCTCGCATTATAATTCTTTTAGCTGCAGCGTTATTTGTTTTCCAGTTCCTTTTCTGCTCAAAGCCAGAAATCACAAACCGGAATTCCATTACAATAGCCTTTGAAAGCGCTCCTACAAATCTTGACCCGAGAAAGGCAACTGATGTTCCTTCATCAAGAATTGCCCAGATTATATACAGTAGTCTGGTCAAATTTAATGAGAAAAGCGAAATAGTTCCGGACCTTTCTTATAAATGGGATATACCGGACAGCAATACATATATCTTTCATCTTAGAAAAGGAGTTAAGTTTCACAACGGAGAGGATTTAAAAGCAGAGGATGTGGAGTATACTTTTAAAAGTATCATGGATTCAGGCTTTAAATCTCCTCTAAGGGGGTCTTATACTTTTTTAAAAGAGGTTAAGGTTTTGGATGATTACACAATCAGGTTTGACCTTAATGCGCCTTATGCTCCGTTTCTTTCAAGCATGTGTGTCGGAATAGTGCCGAAAAGATATGCGCAAAAATCAGGAGAGGACTTTGGCTTAAAGCCTGTTGGAAGCGGTCCTTTCAGGATAGTTGAGATTTTACCTGATGAGAGGATAATCCTTGAAGCCAATGAATCCTATTTTGGAGGCAAGCCGGGGATAAAGAGAATAGTTTTCAAGGCGGTGAAGGATGAGACTGTCAGGGCGCTTGAGCTTGAAAAGAGGGAGATTAATTTCCTTGAGAATGCCTTTTCACCTGATACAATTGAGATATTTAAAAACAATTCCGAGATTGAAATTTTCCACGGTGAAGGAACAGACTACTATTACATAGGACTGAACCTGAAAGATTCTGTTCTTGAAAATAAGAAAGTAAGGCAGGCAATAGCGTACGCAATTGACAGGGATATTATAATAAAAAGCATTGAAAGGGGAATGGCAAGAAAAGCCACTGGAATGGTTCCTTCTTCTCACTGGGCATACGAAAAGGAAGTGAAAGATTATGATTATAATCCTGAGCGGTCAAAGAAATTGTTGGATGAAGCAGGGTTTGGCGACCCTGATGGTGATGGTCCAAAGGCAAGGTTCAAGCTTGTGTACAAGACAACTTATGAGGAAAGAAGCAGAAAATTTGGAGAGGTGCTGCAGGAATTTTTAAGAAAAGTCGGGATAAGCCTTGAGATTAAGATGTATGAGTGGGGAACGTTTTATGATGATATTAAAAATGGAAATTTTCAGATTTACAGATTGAAATGGGTGGGTATAACTGACCCTGATCAGTATTATGAGGTTTTTAATTCAAAAAATTTTCCTCCAAACGGAAAAAACCGTGGATTCTACAGCAATTCTGAAATAGACTATTTAACAAAGCTTGGCAGAAAAACTATGAATATTGATGAGAGAAAAAAGATTTACAGCAGAATCCAGAAAATCATCGCTGAAGAACTTCCGTATATAAGCCTGTGGCATTCAGATAATGTAGCTGTAATGAGCAAAGGGCTTAAGGGGTTTATTCTGTATCCAAGAGGAGAATTTAATTCAATAAAAGATATGTGTTGGGAGGGAATAAAATAATGGAAAAATTTATTGAAAAGGCAAATACCCTGATAGAGGCGATTCCTTATATAAGGAATTTCTACGGGAAGACATTCGTGATTAAGTATGGCGGAAATGCCATGATTGATGAGGACCTGAAGGAAAACTTTGCCCTTGATATAATACTTTTAAAATTCATTGGAATTAATCCTGTCATTGTTCATGGCGGTGGTCCGCAGATAGGAAGTTTTTTGAAAAAAATCGGCAAGGATACGAAATTTTTTGAAGGCTACAGGATAACGGATGATGAAACAATGGATGTTGTTGAGATGGTTCTTGGCGGGATAATAAACAAGAGCATTGTAGCGCTGATTAATAAACACGGAGGAAAGGCAATAGGGCTTACAGGGAAGGATGGAAATTTTATCAAGGCAACCAAGATGGTGATGAAGAAGAAAAAACCTGATAAAAACAACACGGAGCTAATTGACCTTGGCAGGGTTGGAGAGATAGAAGAAATTGACCCGACAGTCATTGATGCCATTGACAAGAGTTTTATTCCTGTAATCGCTCCAATAGGAGTTGATTGCCACGGGAGCTCACTTAATATCAATGCAGACCTTGTTGCAGGAGCAATTGCATGGGCTTTAAAGGCTGAAAAGCTTGTTCTGCTGACAGATGTCAAAGGAATTATGGACAGGAAAAACAAGTTAATCAGGACGCTGACTGAAAAACAGGTGAAAAAGCTCATAAAAGATGGAGTCATCAAGGGTGGAATGCTTCCAAAGCTAAGGTGCTGTCTTGAAGCGCTTGACCAGGGTGTTTCCAAGGTACATATGGTTGACGGCCGCGTAAAACACGCCCTTCTCCTTGAAATTTTTACTAACAAAGGGGTAGGAACAGAGATAGTAAAATAATGTCAAATGCCAAAGCTCAAAGTTCAAATGAAATCCAAAGCTAAAATAATAAAAACAGTTGTAAGCTTATAGCTTAAGGTTTACAGCTTATAACTATTTTATGCTTTGATCCTCGATATGTGAATCGACCAGTCCTTTACTTTCCCCGCCCTCATATTCAATAATAAAATTATATTCAGGAAAAAGTTTTGGAAGCCTCATGATGCTGAAAATCATGACTCCTATTGAAGCCCTGTCTATCCATGATGACATGGGCCAGCCAAAGTGGACCACAATTTTTTTATCAGGAAACTCATACTTTACAGTATAAAGAATACTCAGGATTTCGCTGTACAGGTTTCCTGCGCGCTCCATTGTAAACCGGAAATGGTTTTCTGCAATTTTTTTTGGGATTCCGGTTCGCGGAGAAAAAAAGCTGATAAAGGCTTTTGTTGTTTCCTTATCCTCTAAAAGATTTTCCTGAGGACGTATGAAATACAGATGATATTCGCTTGTATCTTTTTCCGCCATGTAAAAAATCAGTTCCATTGGGGTATCGGTTTGTTCAATGAGTTTTATTTCAGGCGCATGTTTTTTTGCTATCCTCAACCCTACAATCAGAACTGAAACAGTTGAAAGTGCCCAGAGCATTGTTCCGTAAGGTTTATGTGAAGCAAGGTATATAAAACAACTCAGAAGGATGACAAATAGAATTGCTGTTCCGGTTCTTGATGTGTAATATGTGTAAATCTCTTTTGTTCCCTTGAAATAGCGGTATATCATCAGACTGAACATATTTATGCAGAAGCTTGCAAGAAGCCCGATTGCATACATGTCAGCAAGAGTTTTCTGGCTTCCTGAAGTTATAAGGATAATTACTGTAAAGAGTATTGCATTGCATATGTGGATGCGGTAAAGAGACTGTCTGCGGTTGACTTTAATAAACCATTCAAATTTATACCTGTGAGCTATTCTTTCCATCAGCTCACTTGAAGCAAAATAAGCAGTGTTTACTGCCATAATCAGCGCAATGCTTGCCAGCAGCCCGACTATTAATCCGAATGGCGCACCGTTAACGAGGGTTGCATAATGGGTTATGAGGTCGCCTTCATGGGCTGCAAAGTCAATATTCTTAGATGAAAGCGCAAGGGCTGTGACCAGTGGTGTGGCGATTCCTACTGTGAGAGCGAGAAACAGATATGCTTTGGCAATTTCCTTCCAGCTTTTTACAAGCCCTGCTGTTTGAATAACAGATTCAATCCCTGAATAAGCAAGCACGCAGCTTGCAATGCTGATTACGATAATTCCGTAACCTTTAAATATACCAGCGGTTGCAACATCTTTACCTATAGTTTTTGCGCTTCCGGTTATGACATTCAGGTTTTCCATTTTGAAATCGAGTATTCCTGAAGCTATTAGGGTTAAAAACACTATTGCAGCGACAAAAAATACTCCAAAAGTAAATTTTGCATTTTCTTTTATTCCAATTATATTAAGCAAGCAGACACCCCAGATGATGGCGAGCTGAAAAATAAAGGTTGCAAATCCGGATAGATTAATAAAGGACATTCCGTTTGATACTGCGCTTACTGTTGAGATAGATGCTGTAAGAATGTATGTTACATAGATAGAGGCAACTGCAATAAAGGAAGCTGTGGGACCAAGGACAAGGTATGAAAATGAATAAACCCCTCCTCCTTTGATTCCATTAAACTCCAGTATTTCTGCTATTTCAACCATTCTTGTAGAAAGAAACCGCATAATAATGGATGTTACAGCAATAAAAAGTATAGCATTTGCCCCAATGAACCTGAAGGCTTCAATTGGTGCATAAAAAATGGAGGTGAGTTCATCCATCAGGGTAATAATTGCAACAGAAAACCAGGTGAGCCACCATTTCCCGCCACTGAAATAGGAAAGAGTGTTTTTCTTTCTTAAAATATGGATGAATATAGCTGCAATAGCTATATTCATAATTAGAAGCACAAAAAATTTCACTTCTTATCTGTTTCCCTCAAGCCTTGAAAGAAAAGCTTCTACTAATATTTTTTAATTGTATCAGCTATAAAATTTTCAAGAAAAAATTATTTGTAAACTATAAAAGGTTGGTTGATTAATGTCAAATATCAAAACTCATTATACTAAGAACAAATTTTAGAGTTTGTCATTTTATTTGACATCTGGTATCTGAACTTATGACTAATTTTTCACTAATAAGGATAATTTTCTGTGTATAATCCCAGGGATTCCTACTGGCGCAGGGCAAAAAAAGAAGGATACAGGTCAAGGGCTTCTTATAAATTAATTGAGCTTAATGAAAAGTTTAAACTTTTGAAGCGCGGAGACAGGGTTCTTGATGTGGGGTGTGCGCCGGGAGGCTGGATGCAGGTGGCACTTGAGATTGTTGGAGAAAAGGGTTTTGTATATGGCGTTGATATAGAAAAGGTTGAGAGTTTCCACAAATCCAATGCAGAGATTATAATTGCTGATATTTCAAAGGCTGAAGGAAGAGAATTGATTTTAAATAAAGCAGACGGAATGCTTGATGCTATAATATCAGATATTGCCCCGCATACTACAGGAGTAAAAATTGCTGACCAGGCTAAATCCCTTGAGCTTTCAAAAGAGGCTTTTCGTATTTCAAAAATTCTTTTAAAGGAAAGCGGGAATTTTCTGGTAAAAATTTTTCAGGGAAGTGATATCAAAAAATTTCTGGAGGAATTGAAGTTAAATTTCAGAGAAGTAAAAATTACAAAGCCAGAAGCTACAAGAAAAGGCTCTGCTGAAGTATATATTGTTGGAAAGGGATTCATGGGTAATAGTAAGTGTATAGTGAACAGTGAATAGTATTTAGCAGAAAAGAAAGATTTTGAAACTATTGACTATTCACTAACGACAAGTGGCTAGCGAGCAGAGACAACGGTTTTATCATTATGGCATTTGACGCAGTTCTCGGTTTTTATTGGATGTTTTTTGCCAAGAGGTTTTTCTTTATCTTCATTCTTGTTGTGACATTCTAAGCAGGCTTTATCACTTGAATAAGATTTGTGGGTTTCATCAATTGGTATTTTTGTCGGATGCTTTTTGGGAAGATAATTGAGTATTACAAACAAAAGAATAACTCCAATAATCAACACATAAGTACTCTTTTTCATCTGCCTTAAACTCCAAAAAAAATTTTGTAATTTTTATATTATATAATTAATAAAGTAAAGAGTTTTCAAAGGAAATTTTAATTTTGTTGAAATATTATTTATAAGTTGTAGATTAAATAAATAATCTATCAGGAGCTTACCTATGGCATCTGTTAAAGCCTTAAATATTTTTATTTTATTCTTTCTTTTAATTCCTATTGCCTGTTCCAGGGGAGCAACCTCAAACCAGCAGAAAATCCAGGAACCTGTCATAAGCGGCTCTTGGTATCCGGCAGATAAGGAGGGGCTCAAGAGAGAAATTAATTTATTCCTCGATAGTACAGAGCCTGAAAAAATTGATGGCGACATAGTTGCTTTAATTGAACCTCACGCCGGATACAGTTATTCAGGAAAGGGCGCTGCTTTTGGTTACAAGGCTATAAAAGGAAAGAATTACAAAAGGGTGATAATGCTGGCGCCAAGCCATTATGCATGGTTTAACGGCGTAGCAGTTCTTGATGCGACACATTACAGAACCCCTTTAGGGCTTATCAGCATTGATACTGATGTGTGTAAAAAACTTTTGCAGGAGCCGTATTTCAAGACAGTTCCGGAGGCTTATAAAAAAGAGCATTCCATTGAAATCCAGCTCCCGTTCATCCAGCAGAGTTTAAAAGATGTCAGTCTGGTCCCATTGCTCGTTGGAGAAGTAAACGGAGATGAGTACAGAAAAATTGCTTCAAGTATCAAAAAGTTTATTGATAAGGAAACTTTAGTAATTGCAAGCTCGGATTTCACCCATTACGGATTTAATTTTGGCTATATCCCTTTTAAGAAAAATATCAGGAAGAATTTAAAAAAGCTTGACAGCGGAGCAGTTGAGAAAATTCTTAAGATAGATTCTGAAGGATTTATAAAATACGTGGATAAAACCGGAATAACTATCTGCGGAAGAAAACCCATAGCAATTCTCCTTGAAATTCTTCCAAAAAATATTAATGCAAGACTCATAAGCTACTATACTTCAGGTGACCTTATTGGAAATTACTCAACATCAGTGAGCTATGTGACAATGGCTTTTTTTAAAAAAAAAGAGAAGAATAATTTTCAGGCTTCAGATGAAGATAGCCTGAATAAGGAGGAAAGAGAAACCCTTGTAAAGCTTGCAAGAAAAACTCTTGACAGTTTTTTAAACGGAGGGAATCTGGATGATGTTACCAAAGGACTAAACCTGACTCCAAAGTTGAAGGAAAAGAGGGGAGTTTTTGTTACAATTAAAAAGCACGGAAATTTAAGAGGCTGCATTGGTTATATTGAAGGGATAAAACCCCTTTATGAAGCAGTTATTGATAACACTATAAATGCCTGTTCACGGGATTATCGCTTTGTGTCAATGGTAAAAGGCGAGGATAAGGAAGTAGCGCTTGAGATTTCTGTGATGACTCCATTAAAAGAGATTAAAAGTGTTGATGAGATAGTTGTCGGGAAACACGGGCTTGTAATACAAAAAGGATTTAGCAAAGGGCTTTTGCTGCCGCAGGTAGCAACTGAGTACGGATGGGACCGCGAGACATTTCTTAATCAGGTTTCTCTTAAAGCCGGATTGCCATATAATGCATGGAAAAGCGGCTCAACTATCTGGACATTCAGCGCACAGGTGTTTGGGGAGGAATAGAAGAGTTTAAAAATCATTTTTTTATTTTCCTTGAACCCTAGCAGATTGTTGAAATAGTCCTTTTTTGACCGTCATTGCGAGGAACGTAGTGACGAAGCAATCTCAGTTTTCTCCCCCTTTACTTGCCTACCGGCAGGCAGGGAAAAGGGGAATAGAGGGGAATTTGAGATTGCCACCTGCCTGCCGGCAGGCAGGTGATCCCGGAGCCTGTCCTGAGCAATGCCGAAGGAGTCGTTCGCAATGACAACATGAGAATTGTGACACAGGCGTAATGACATTTATTGAGCTTTTTATCATTCTGCTAGAATCCTTTTTTTATATGTTATGTTCAGAAGAAAATTTTTAAAAAGATTTTTAGGAATCGGAGCAGCTCTTTTATCTTTTAATGGCTTTAAAAAAAATGCCCATGGTGAACTTCCTGAGTGGTTATGGGGAAATAAAAAGAACACGCCCTCAAAAATTAAAAAAATTTCAAAATCTGGAGCAAAGGCTAAGGTCATTATTGGACAGGATAAAGAAATACTGGATAAAGAGGGCAGGGCAAGAAAAGATTTAGCAAGAAAAATAATTTCAGAATCCATAAAAGCCCTTGCAGGAGAAAAAGATGTAGCAAATGCATGGAAGGCTCTTTTTAATAAAGACGATACTGTTGGAATTAAATTAAACTGCCTTGCAGGCAGGGGATTATCTCCCAGAAAAGAGGTTGTTGATTTAATAATTGAGGGGTTAAAGCTTGCAGGATTAGAAGATGAGCAGATTATAGTCTGGGACAAGGTTGACATAGACCTTCAAAAGGCAGGCTATGCCATTAACTATTACAGCAAGGGTGTGAAGTGTTTTGGCACAAACAGAGATTATGAGCCAGAGCCTGAAATAACCGGTTCAGTTGGAAGCTGTTTCAGCAGGATAATTTCAAAAAGATGTTCAGCAATAATCAATGTTCCTGTGCTAAAAGACCATGACCTTGCAGGTGTTTCAATCGGGATGAAAAATTTTTATGGAGCAATTCATAATCCAAATAAATATCACGACAGCAACTGCAACCCCTATGTGGCAGACCTTAATTCCCATCCCTATATAAAAGATAAATTAAGACTAATAATCTGTGATGCAATCACTGCCCAGTACCACGGTGGACCTGCATACAATCCTCAATGGGTATGGAATTTTAACGGAATAATCATGGCGACTGACCCTGTTGCGCTTGACAGAATTGGAGCAAAGATTATCGAAGATAAAAGAAAGGAAAAGGGTTTGTCTTCTTTTAAGGAAGCTAAAAGAGAGCCAAAATACATAGAAACTGCAGCGGATTTGAAGCTTGGCAATTGTGATTCTGGAAAGATTGAAGTGGTGAGGGTGTAAGAAGAGTGAATAGTGAACAGTGAATAGTAGATAGTAGCTGCCTGTCCCAGCCTGCGGTTGGCAGGTGCCGAACAGGCAGGCAGAGCCTTGCTCTGCTCTTTTCTGTCATTGCGAGCGAAGCGAAGCAATCTCAATAAAGAGATTTTTTATATGAAAAGCAGAATCTCAAGAAGAAAGTTTTTAGCAAACACAATCAAAGGTGGCTGCGCATTAAGTCTTCTCTCTTCTGTCCACTCTGCCTCAACACCATCTTATGCAGGGATATTCGGCGAGGAGAAGAAGAAAGAGATAAAGCTTAAGGAGTGCATGTTCTATGACAAGAAACCTGAAATGAAGGTTGAGTGCCAGATTTGTCCCAAAAAATGCTCGATTGCAAACCAGGAAAGAGGTTACTGCGGTGTCAGGGAAAATCACAAAGGAACATATTATACCCTTGTCCATTCCTATCCATGTTCAATCCATACAGACCCCATAGAGAAAAAACCGTTTTTCCATTATCTGCCGGGCACTCTTGCCTATTCGCTTGCTACGGCGGGTTGCAATATTGAATGCAAATTCTGCCAGAACTGGGAGATAGCCCAGTTTCGGCCTGAACAGGTTGACAGCATCTATCTTCCACCTTCTGAAGTTCACAAGAACGCAAAGGCTGACAATGCATTAACTATTGCCGGAACTTATTCTGAACCTGTTGTCTTTTATGAGTATATGTATGATATTGCAAGACTGAGCGCAAAGACCGGGATAAGGACAGTGATGGTCTCCAATGGCTTTATTCAGGAAAAACCTCTGAAGGAAATATGCAGGTATCTGGCTGCCATAAAAATTGATTTAAAGGGCTTTACAGAGAAGTTCTACAAGGAAACCTGTTCAGGCGAGTTAAAGCCTGTTCTTGAAACACTTGTCAGGTTGAAAAATATTGGCATCTGGTTTGAAATTGTCGTACTGATTGTCCCAACCTTAAATGACAGCGAAAAAGAATTTAAAGAGATGACAAAATGGATTGTTGCAAACCTTGGGAAAGATGTGCCTGTACATTTCACAAGATTTCATCCAACCTATAAGATAAAAAACCTTCCTCCAACCCCTGTAACAACCCTTGAAAAGGCAAGGGAGATTGCATCATCTGCAGGGATAAATTTTCCCTATGTTGGAAATGTCCCGGGACACCCTTGGGAGAACACCTACTGCCCCAAATGCAAGAGTATTGTTATAAACAGGGTTGGCTTCTACATAAGAGAGAATAATCTTAAAGCTGGCAGATGTGGCAAATGTAAAGAAAAGATTCCGGGTGTGTGGAGCTGAAAAAGGAAAATTTGTCTGCCATAAACTTCTTAAATTGACCATCCTGCATTTATGATATAAGGTTACATCACCCATCCTTAAATGTAATTAAAAATATAAATTATGCTGAAATCATACCTTGAACGAATATTAGATGTTGCAAAAAGAGGAGATGCAAGAGAGAAAAGTTATTGTTCCTGCCTTGAGGAACTTTTTAAAAATTATGCTGAGTCAGTAAATAAGAAACAGATAAATGTTACTACCCTACCTAAAAAAACTGAGGCTGGAAATCCGGATTTGAGAATATGGGATGGGAAACAACATATTGTTGGGTATGTTGAAGCTAAAGCGCCTATTTTTTCTGTGAAACCAACCACATCCCCACTGCCACAAAGTTCAAGACGGCTATAAAGAGGCAGGTTTTTGAAATTCCGAAGATTGGCACGAAAAATACTCCTGTGAGAATGGCGCTTAAGAATGCTCCGAGATGGTCAGCACTGTTAATAATTCCTGCGGTTTTTCCTGTATTTCCTGAGGCTGAAAAGTAGGTTTTTGAAGCACACGGGAAAGCAGTTCCTGTTAAAAGCCCTGCAATAAAAAGGAATGCTGAAAAAGAAATCTCAACTGGCAAGAGGCTTCCTGCCTGAACTCTTGTGAAAAACAGTATGAGAGGGGAAAGAGACAGGGAAAATATTATAATGAGGATGAGGTTTGCAAAGAGAATCCTTTCTGCTTGAATCTTTTTTGTTAGCAGGGTTTTAATAAAATAGCCACCAATTGCAAGACCGAGCATGAAGGTTGCGACTATCAAGCCAATCTTCTGATAGACATAGCCAAAGATATTCTGAAAGGCGAAAATTAAAATTATACTGAAAGCCATTCCTGCAAAACCAGCAGCAAATATAGAAAATGCAGAGTTAAATTTTTTAATATCTTCAGTGCCTTTCTTGGAAACAGAAAGATAAGCAAGCCTTAGCATAAGGAAAAAGAGCAGAGGAAGCAGATACCAGTAAAATTTTATTTTGCTTAAAAACTTCACATAGTCTGCAAACTGAAACTGAGATGATTTTTTCCAGCCAGAGAGCCTGTCCCATAAGAGCAGGCTGTAAAAATATGTCACAGGCTTTTCATCTGTGTTTACAGGGATATCTTTCAGTTCAGAAAGTTTCTTTCTTGCAAACTCCACCCTTTCCCTGGGCAGGAGCAGTTCAAAGTGAAATGGGGTGAAGTAGTATGAACTGATATTTTTTGAAGAAAACCGCGAAGCAAGGATTTTTCTATCAAAGGTTATTGACCTGTTACTGTCAGAAGAAAAAAATATATTTTTTTCACCCGGAGAAACAAGGACAAATCTGAATGCTTCTTTCAGGGTTTTATAAAGCGAGCCGGTATAGCTTAAAATCTCTTTTCCAAAATAATTTACTTCAGAGGTTATTGATGTGACAATTACTCCTTCAGGGGTTAAGAGCTTTTTTAAATCAGAGAAAAATTCCCTTGTATAGAAGCGGTTAATCATTGCTGTTGATGGGTCAGGAAGGTTCAGGATTATCAGGTCATAGGTTTTTCTGCAGTTTTTTACATAATATCTTCCATCAAACGGGAAAATTGCAAGTCTTCTGTCTGCAAGGGCATTTCTGTCTTCTTCAGGAAGGAAGTCTTTTAGAGATTCTATCTCTCTGAAGTCAAGCTCAAGATAATCAAGTCCTGTAATCTCATATCTTAGAATATTTTTAATTATCCCTGTTACTCCGCCTCCAATCAATAAGAGATTTTTGGGATTTGGATGCTCTGCCATTGCAAGGTGCGCAAAGAGAGCCTGCTGATACTCATCAGGGAATGAAGAGGTATAATTGCCATTTAAAAAAAGGCTGTACTGGTTTTCTGATTTGCCAATTGCAATATTCTGATATTTGGAATCAACAGATGATAGAAGTTTTAAGCCGCTGGTAAAGGAGGTCCATCTTTTTTGAACAGTAAAATCTTCTATCTTTTTTATCAGTCCAAAGTTAAGGCACAGGAGAAGTACAATGCAGAGCGAGGCGGGTATTAAAAAAGCTGAAACCCTGGAAGATTTTTTTTGAAATTCTGCTGATAAAACTGCAAGTACTGCAAACGCAATTGAGTTGGCTATTGTTATTGTTGTAAATGAGGAAAAGTAGGGGACAAAAAGGAATGTGAAAAGAAGCCCGCCAAGGATACTTCCAAAAGCCTCGAAAATAAAAACATTTGCAATTCCATCTGCAGGCTTTCCCTCGTCATTTGCTTTTGCAAGGCAAATGAGCGGGAATGTAAAGCCTATAAAGGCGCTTCCGGGTGAAACAGCGAGGAATATAAAAAGAACCATTTTTAAAAAAGGCATATATTCTCCGGGAGGCACTTCCAAGATGGTTCTGCCTGTTCTTATGAAATATATTAATCCTGAAAAGACAAAAGTTAACAGGATTGCTAAAAAGAAAAATAATTTTAAAGGTTCTGAAACCCTGATGGAGATTTTACTGCCGCCATAGGCGCCTGCAGAGATTCCAAAAAGCCAGAAACCGAGAATGAGACCAAGACAGAGCTCATTGCCATAGCAGACTACAAGAATCTCTCTTATGTATGTAACCTGCATTATGAGAGCATAGAAACCTGTAAATGTGATGGCAAGGAAGAGAATCCCTTTTTGCTTGATCATAAATTCATATTACTCCCATGTGGCAAGTTTTACTCTGTCTATAAATTATCACAATGATTAATTTATTCCTTCATAGTATCATTATGATTCTTTCCAAAGAAAGTTAGCCACAAAAAGATCAAAGAAAAAATTCAGATGAATTTTATATTGTATTTACAGGTTTATTATTATAAATAAAGTCCAAAGCCGCAGATTATCAAGGAGATTTTTTATGGAAAAAGTCTTTTTCTCTTCATTAGAGGAAAAAATAAATCCACTCCACACAGCAATACTGGTAGTTGATGTCCAGAATATTTTTTGCCATCAAAAAAGCGCAGTTTAAAAAAAGGAATCTAAGTGACTAAGAAAGTTATAGAAATATCTTCAGGGGGTGTGATTTTTAAAAAGAGCGGGAACTCTTTTGAAATAGCCCTTATTTCAAAAAGGAAAGGAAAAATCTGGTGTCTGCCAAAGGGGCATGTCGAAGAAGGAGAGCATTTAACAGAAACTGCTGTCAGGGAAGTAAAGGAAGAAACAGGGTTGACCGGAGAGGTATTGGATAAAATCGGAGATATTATTTATTGGTATTCAAATAAAGATAAAAAGGGCGATTTGATAAAAATTTTCAAGAGAGTATATTTCTTCCTTATTAAGTATATTAATGGTGAGACACAAAACCATGACTTAGAGGTTGAAGATGTTCAGTGGGTTACTATTGAAAAGGCATGCAAGATATTAAGTTATAATACTGAAAAGGGCATAGTTGAAAAAGCAGAAAAGATTCTTAAGGAAAAGTTTAATCCTTAATCAAAATGATAAATGAAGGGATTAAAGAGAGGCTGTTTGTTAGGGGATGAGCAATCTCTTTATCTCCCTTCAATTTATCAACTAAACCTGAATGATTTAAAATTTTTAATTCCATTTTGTTTCTTTAATCATTTCGTTTACGCTGGATCTTACTGCCTTCCAGGCAAACTGAATAGACCTTTCTTTGTTGCCCTTATACAGCGCCCATGCAAACTTATAGGCTTTTTTATAAACTTCAAGGGCTACATCTGGAAGGATTTCCCTGAACCTTCTTGGAATATTAATGACTCCCGGATAAGACATTCTACACCTCCTTTTTTTATCTTTAAAACGTTCTGTAATTATATATAGCAAAATCTATGCCAAAATATTTCTTCTGGATTGTGGAAGAGGTTTGCAAAGAAGTTTTGCAGGTTTAAATTCAGGAATTAATGAATGAATACAGAAAGTTATAATTTTTGAAAGGGTTTCAAAAGAGGTTTTTATGCTAAAAGTAATTTTTATTTTTTGTATCTAAGTTAAGCATTAAGTTGAAAACTTTTTTACACAAAAAGACCATATCGACAAATAATTGCCGGTTGAAAAATTCTACAAAACAAGGATATCCTGCCTGTAAATATAGACGGGGGTTTTCTGCCCCGCCTACTAAAAAAATTACTTCCACGTTTCAATAAATTTTTTAAAGGATCTGTCCCATGTTTTTTCAACCTCAGGAGGAAAAAAGCAGGCTGGAATTTCATTGCGCTTCCTGTGGTACTGGATGCACTGACAGCACAGACCATGTTTTTCACAGCCTGAATAGGAACAATTGCATTTAATGTTTGAGTTTAAGTTAGGACATTTTTTTTTCATTTCATCAAAATTCATTTGTTTTTCTCCTTTTGCTAATCATAACTCCATATAAATCCAAGTCCAAATGGACATTTGATTTTAGCCCGCTTACTGATTAGCGAAACATTCCTGTAACAGCTAAAACCTATCCATCAAAACTAATACTGGTATTTTATGAAATGTCAAGGTTTAAGCCAATGCTTCTGAAAGGTTTTTATTCTGAGTGTTTTTATTTAAGAAATCTTAATAACTATAATAAAAACAGTATATTATAGTTTGGAATGTTTGTGTAAAACTTGTTTGACAGGCTGTTGAAAATGCGTAGCGAACGCAATACCCACAGCAAGTTGTGGGTATTGCGATAGAATCAATAACATTTATGCTTAACTCTTCGATTTGCTGATAGATATATCAACTCAGCTATTTTTTGCACTCGCGCAATATTCAGTTTCATCGCAGAGTGTTACAATAGTTACATAGTAAGATGGCAACAGCTTGAATTAATTAATCATTACTTTTTTTCAGGTTTTTTCCTGTGCCAGGCACCAAGGTCTTTTCCTGTTTTCTTTACCAACCAGTCTTCCAAAACTTCTTCCAGAATTCTCCAGTTTCTTCCAACTCTTATAGCAGGAATTTTCCCTTCTTTGGAATACCTGTAAGCAGTATGCATGTTGATTTTTAATATCTTGGCTGCCTCTCTAATTGTTAATATTTTCATTTCCTCCCTCTCTAAAAAAAGTGTTTAGTTTCCATTATTGTAAAAGTAGTTTTTAGACTTTAACAATGCATTTTTAATCAATAATGTGAGATAGTCCCTTCCTTTAGTTGAAGTAGAAAGGACCCTTTGACCATATCTTAAGCAACCATCTCCTTTCTGTCAAGAGATTTTTGTCCTAATGCAGCAACGAGTTTTGGTATTTCTCTCTCTGTAGCCTTAACCCTCTTGGACTTCTTCTCTGCCCTTAAGAGAGCTGCTACCGCCCATCTTTGAACCATGTCTCCACCGCTCCACCTTTTGACCCGTCCAGTGATAGTCCTGGTTACGGAGAAACAGGACTCAATAGGGTTTGTAGTGGAAAGGGTCTTCCTTAAAAGCCCTGTTACACCTAAGTGATGCACAGTAAGGGTTTCCTCAAGACCTTTCCTAAGACTCGCTGCAGCAGAGGGGTTTATCCTCTCAATATCATCCAGCAGATTGTTGCAGACTGTGGAGTTCTCAGTTGCCCCTTGCCATAGCCCAAGTATATGCTTCTTGTCACTCTTACCTGCCTGCCGGCAGGCAGGTCCCGCCTGTCCTACTTTCATGTCCCTATGTGAGCCAATGGTTTGTAGTGATTTTCGCGAAAAGGGGAATCCAAACTTTTTCCCGAACAGTTCTGAAAGTTGTCATTTTTAGAACAGGGCTTAACCAATTGAGAAATTGGTTAGCTTTATATTTTTTAAATCACTGTTTCCAAGGCCTAAGTCCTGTGCAGCTTTGATGTGCAAGGCAAATTCCGCTGCTAAAGTCTTTCCCATCTCCTTAGCTTTTTTATCAATGATGCTGAGCCCTACAGCATCGTGGGCTACTAAATCCCTGCTTGCAATAATCTGGTTATTTATAAATTGTGGAGGTCCAAAAGGACCGTTTTCACAGATTCCCATAATGGCGTCGCATAGAACCAGCTTGGTTTTATTTTTTATTTGAGGGTGAAGATTTAATTCAGCAATCTGAGGATTTGCCGTATGGTTATGCATTTTCTGGATAACTATTCCTGCATTTACTTCATCAGGTTTAAAGAAAAATGGTCCGTCTCCAAGGGGAATATAACCGTAAGCGCTCTTAAGAGAGAGAGTTACACCTGCCTTGGAAGCTCCGCTGCTTGATTGATTCAGGCAGTTTTTCAGGACAGGGACATTTATGATATAGTCGCAGTACTGAGTTAAGAGTTTTGAAAGGTAAAGCTCAAGGTCAACGCTTGGAATCTTGACTTTAGTATTTTTATCATAGCCAATATTGTTATGGTTATGCCCAAAACATCTGTAACCATCATTCCCGTCATTGATAATATAGCCTGCTTTTTCCAGACTCCGGTCAAGCTTGTCCCATATCAGAATATTATTTTTCTTTATCCCTGATTCTGACAGGCTGTCAGCAATTGCATAGGCAACTTCAGGGTGGGTTGGAAGTTGGTGGTTTGTTACATTTACCTTAAACCCTATAATTTCTTTTTCTTTAAGGTTTGGGAATATATTGTGCCATGCATCTTTGATATTTTTTTCACCGGTCAGGCTTATTACAGCCTTGTCAACCATTTCCCTTGCAATGGCAGGGCTGATTTTTCCGGCTTCATTCATCACCTTTGAATGTGTGATTGTAAATACATCAGAAATGGTTATTGCGCTTTGTTTGGCTGTTTCTGCAAAGGCATTTGTGACAGAGTTTTTAAGTGCTGAAGAAAGAGGGATAGAGGCAGTGGCAAAACCTGCTGCCTTTATAAAAGAGCGCCGTGAGATTCTTTTCTTTTTGTTAAGCATTAAAGTTTTCCTTTCATTTTTTCAGCATTAAGTAAAAAGAATTAAGAATTAATTTTTTGCTTAATACTTACTGCTTAATCCTTAATACTGTATTTATGTTTCTCCAAAAAGCTTGACTGCGTTTTTGTAAAAAATTTTATCAAAGTCTTTTGAATGAATCTTAAGCCTATTTATGAACTCCAGATATTCTCTGTGCGACACAAGCGAGTAATCCGTGCCAAAGAGAAGCTTATCAGGTCCAGCATAATATATCACATCTTCTATCTGTTCCAGCAACTTTTTCTTCAGCTCTTCTTTGTATGGAATATTTTTTCCGGGGAATAAGCCTGAGAGGTCAGCATAGACATTTGGGTTTTTTGCAATGATTTCTTTTGTGTCAGTTATCCATGGATTTCCAAGATGGGAGATGACTATCCGCAGTTTCTGGAATTTGCAGGCAAGCTCATCAATGTTAAAGGGATGGGCATATTTAAGCATTGCATTTGGAAAGGATGTGTCGCCTGAATGAAAATAGACCGGAATTTTATATTTTATCGCAAGCTTGTATATGGGGCTGCATATTTCATCTGCCGGATAGAACTTAAGATAACCGGGGTATAATTTTATAGCTTTGAAAAAACCATTTTTAAAATCATTATCCAGTTTTTCCAAATCTTTTTTTTTGTAATCAAGAGGATTTATTGTTGCCGCTGCCCAGAAATATTTTGAATTTTTTCTTACGAACTCTTTGGCAAAGTCGTTGCTGAAGGTGCTCATAATAACCGCTTTTACTATATTGTTCTCCTTCAGGTCATTCATAAGCCCTTTAGGAGAATAATTAATCCCTATTTTTTTTGCATCCTTGACAGAGCGGTTAAAATTAAAGTGAATGTGAATATGTGCATCAATGATTTTTTGTTCCTGTTTCAAATGAAAATCCTTTTGCTTGCAGGTCAGGAGACCTGCTGCTACCCGGGTAGAATCAGGTCTCCTGACCTGCTGCTACTGATTGTCAAATTGCGGGATTGGAAAATCCCGCCTATCGATTAGGAGGGAGATTCCTCTCCTGCTGATTTTTCTTTTTAAATGAGTAATAAAAATAAATAGTTTAGGCAAGAAGAAAAATATGAGGAGTATAAATTTACAATTCTAAGTAGGTTATTTTAACCTACATGGATGGAAAGAGTCTGAAACTTACATTTAAATTGACATATGTAAAGTTATCAAATAAACTTTACATATAAAAATCTTAATGTAATAAAACCATGCCAAAAATATTTTTCAAAACAGGGACTTTTAAACAGCAGCGTAGCTATAAAAGTTTCTCGCCATCTTTTATTAATGTTCCCTTCAGATGGAATGACAGGGAAATTGATATCCTGTTGGAAAATGCAACAAGGCTTTTAGGTGAATTAAACGCTTACTCCCTCCTTGTTCCTGATGTGGACTTTTTTATCCATATGCATGTGATGAAAGAGGCAACAACTTCAAGCAGAATTGAAGGGACAAAAACGGGTATTGATGAAGCAGTCCTGCCTATAGAAGAGATAAAGCCTGAAAGAAAGGATGACTGGGTTGAGGTACAGAATTATACAAAGGCAATGAATTCTGCAATTAATCAATTAAAAAAGCTACCGCTTTCAATTAGGCTGCTCAAAGAGGCACATAAAACCTTACTTGAAGGAGCACGAGGCAAACATAAAAACCCCGGTGAAATCAGGAGAAGTCAGAACTGGATTGGAGGTGCAACTCTCAAAGATGCATCTTTTGTTCCACCTCACCATAACGAGGTTCCAGCTCTGCTGAGTGACCTTGAGAAATTCTGGCATAATGATAATCTTAAAATACCACATTTAATAAAAAATGCTATCAGCCATTACCAATTTGAAACAATTCATCCTTTCTTAGATGGAAACGGACGTATTGGGCGCCTGTTCATTACTCTTTATCTTATTGAAAAAGGTATGCTAAGCAAGCCAACGCTCTATCTATCAGATTTTTTTGAACGTAATAAGGGAACCTATTATGATTCTCTGACTATGGCGCGTGTTTCAAATAACATTGAGCAGTGGATTAAGTTTTTTCTGGTTGGTATTACAGAAACCGCTAAAAAGAGTAAAATGACCTTTGAGCAAATCATAGCATTACGGCATAAGTGTGAAGCTGAAATTATGACATTGGGAAGAAAAGCTAAAATTGGACAGAGTCTGCTAAGATTTCTCTATTCAGAACCCATTATGAGTGCAAAAAAAGTTGGGGAAAGATTACAAATTACTCACCCTGCAGCGAATCAGCTTATAAAGGACTTTCAGAAAATAGGTATTTTAAAAGAAATAACAGGTTTCAAAAGAAACAGACTTTTTGTCTTCAAAGAATATCTGAGGTTGTTTGAGAAATGAAAAAAATGAAAAGTAAAGATAAAGCATTAGTGACTCTTAAAGGTAAAAAATCAGAAGTAACTGGTCAGATTTTAATAGATATTCGCTTAATGATAGAGCAATCACGTCATCGCTTTTCACGGATGATTAATACTGAGCTGGTGGTGCTTTACTGGAATATTGGCAAGAGGATTCAACAGGATATTCTTAAAGAAAAACGAGCCGAATACGGGAAGGCAATTGTGCAGACACTATCTGCACAATTATCTACCGATTACGGCAAAGGCTTCACAGCACGCAACCTCTTTAGTATGATACGTTTTGCAGAAGTATTTTCGGACAGGCAAATTGTGCACGCATTGAGTGCACAATTAAGTTGGACTCATTTACGGGAAATAATTTATCTTGAAGATTTCCTTAAACGAGACTTCTATACCGAGATGTGCCGGGTTGAGCGCTGGAGTACCCGTACCCTGAAAGAGAAGATAAACAGTCTGCTTTTTGAGCGCACTGCCATTTCTAAAAAACCTTCCGAACTCGCTCGACAGGAACTTCAATCTTTGAGGGAAGAAGACAAAATGACCCCTGACCTTGTTTTCCGTGACCCATACCTGCTTGATTTCCTCGGACTGACTGATACATACAGCGAGAGCGATCTTGAACGTCCTGATGACTGACGAGTGCCACTGTATCTTAACAACATACCTAAAACTGATTTGCATATCTTAAAACAATGCATCCTAAAAAAGCGTCGTATGGCACTCGTTCACTCCAATGACTTGTTATATCTCTATCTCCTTCTTGTAAGAATGACCTTTCAGTAATTCTCTTATAATTTCTCTGAGAAGATTTAAAAATTTGCTCGTTTCTTCTATAGCTCTTTCCTGAATCCAATCTATCTTGTGTTTTTCTGGAATATCTGGAACAATCTCAGCGATATATAAAAACTCAAAAGTATATGGTTCTGTCAAAAGAAAATCTATGTAACGTTTATCATCTGCTATGCCAATCAGTAGGTCTTTAGATTCAGATCCGTTTTTTATGTAATTTTTGTATATATGTGGTTTCAAGTGAAATCTTAGGGAATTGCGTATCCTATCAACCACTTTTAAGTACTCGTCTTTTTTCCAATTCGATAGCCATTCAGTATATTGTGAAATACGGCTCTTTAGATCATTAGAAAGGTTCATATCTAAAAGGAGCGTTGCAAGGTGATTATCGAACTCTTTTATCGACTCTTTATAAATGCTTATCAGCGCAAAGTACAGTTCCATACGGTTTCTGAAATCAAATACTTTATTTCGCTCTTTGGGTATTAAGAGATGTAATCGCATCCAAAACTCAAGTGAATTAGTTATCCGAAAAATCTGGAAGAGCACAACTGTCTCGTCCTCAGACATCTGTGATAATAAATCACTCTGTATGTATATGCCGGTAGTTTTCATTCAGTGATATAACGTTCCGGATGACCGGCGACAAAAGCGCCAGCTTTTGGAGTCCGAGTCGATCCGGTAGTTAGGCGAAAGCCCCATGTCATGGGGTGTACCCACTTTGATGAGTGCATTCTCACATCAACTACCTTGAATCACTTTCGTAACTCCGCCTGCGAAGTGTTAATAGCGATATGGGTCTGTTACTATTCTGACATTGGTAGCTTCCACATATGGGTCATCCACTTCCCGGACATTATCAGCCTCTACATATGGGTCGGTAGCGAGACGAACCTCCTCCGCTTCTACATAGGGATCAGTAACAATTCGGATATTCTTAGCCTCCACGTATGGATCGGTTACTATTCGGATATTTTTCATTTTGCTACATCTCCTGTCATTTGTAGACCTCGCCTAACATTTACTTTTAAACTTATTCTACATATAAAAACATTTTATATTGAAATAATTTAGTGTCAAGATTTTTGTCGCAAAAATTAGCAAAAATTATATTATTCTTTTCAAGATGGACTTTTCTGTTTTACCCAAGTAAAATAAAATCAAAATTATTTGAAGTTTTTCATTTATTATATTTCGCTCGCTAAACCCTGCATTGAGTTGCAGGGAATGCGCTCGTTTTGCATTTTCAATAACAATAATGACATTTAGAATAAAAAATCTTTTTTCACTGATATTCATTCTTTATCTGCTCCTGATTTTTCCAATTTTTTTATCCCCTGTTTTTGCAGAGAACACCTTGAGCGACATTAAAAAAAGAGGCTATATCCTCCTCCCTTGACCCTGAGCTTGCAGTTGAAGTGCTTGAGGTTATCAGGAATCTTGCAACAGAAGGAAAGACAATGATGATTGTCACACACCAGATTTCGTTTTTAAAAAATATCTGCCACAGGGTTCTGGTTTTTGACGAGGGGAGGATAATTGAGGATGGAAGCCCTGAACAGGTTTTCTCAAATCCCAAAAACCAGAGAACAGAAAGCTTTCTGAGGCATCTGAGGGGTTAAGTATACTTGTTTGCTGTAGGTTGCTCGTATGCCGTATTCCAAAACTCCGGGCTAAAGCAATCCCTTGGTTTTAAGATCTTCGCAGGTTTTTTTTATTTCACTGGCTACATTTTTGTCATCCGAAACTTTAAACTTCTTTCTTATCTCTTCTTCAATCTCATCAAATGAGCAGTTTTTTTGAATAAGTTCAAAGACGAGTTTTGCTGTGCCATTCAGAAAATGGGCATTATCAGATTGTGAGTCATAGATAAGCAGTTCATCTCCAAGGTCCTTGAAAACGAAGCGTTCTTTTTTTTCTTCTGTCTTTTCCATATCTTTTCTAAAATATCAGATAGGGTTCAAGGGGTCAAGCAATCAATTCGTCGTTCGTGATTCGTTGTTCGTATCACGAGCCAAGAGCCACTATGTTTTGGATTTTGAATTTTATTTGAACTTTGAGCTTTGTCATTTGACATTATTTTTTTACCCTGTCAACAACTCTTACCGCCTCTATAAACCTTCTCATCTTTTCATAATCTTTTTTCCCGGGTTTTGATTCAACACCACTGCTTACATCAACTGCGTAAGGGTTTACCTTTAAGATTGCATCTTTTACATTTTCAGGATTAAGCCCGCCTGCAAGAATAATCCTGCCATATTTTTTTGCCCTTACTGCTAAATCCCAGTTAAAGGTTTTTCCTGTGCCTCCCGGTATCTCTTCAGAGAAGGCATCAAGAAGAAATGCTGACACTTTATATTCTTTGATTTTTTCAATGCTCTTTTCATCACTCACCTTTACACTTTTTATAATCTTAGTCCTGAATTTACTGCAAAATTTTTCATCCTCATCACCGTGAAGCTGGACAATTCCAATACCACACTCATCAACTGTTTTCTGGATGTTCTCAAAGGTTTCGTTTACAAAAACTCCAACAGTTGGAATAAATGCTGGGAGATGAGAAATTATCTCATGCGCCTTTGAAATTTCAACATATCTCGGGCTTTTTTTATAAAAGACAAATCCCAGCGCATCAGCTCCATATTTTACTGCTGCCAGTGCATCCTCTGAGTTTGTAATCCCGCAGATTTTGATTTTAGTTAGAAGATGGCTCATATTTTTATAATTAAAAACTAAATTGTGTTAAATTTTCTTCCTATTCTATTTCCTTTAACATGCCCTTTCTGGATTTAAGGAAGTTTTTCTTCTCGATTTTTTCCTCTATTACTTCCTTGTAAAGAGAGGCGCGCTCTCCCTTATTTTTTATCCTTTCCACCCTTTCAAGTTCATTGTTTAAAAGGTTGATAGAGATATCTATAAATTTTCCCTGAATATATTTTCTCACAAAACTTGCTGATTTCAATTTTTCTTTTTCTTTTAACAATCCTTCTCTTTTTATTTTTATTTGATATTTATCAAAATACTGATAGTTGTTTAATACATCTTTTACGAGTCCCTCTGTTTTGATATAGTCAGAAAACTTTCTGCCAAAACTTGTTTTTTCAAAATATTTATAAAAAGTTCCGGTTATCCTCGCTAAACTTTTATAAACAAAAGAAACCTTGCTTCCATTCTCGTTGTCTTTTTTTAAAGTTTCAGAATAGAGAAAATAAAGGATGAAAAAAACCACTATAAATGCCAAAATTTTTTTCATAAGCCTTTTAAAAATACTTGTAAATCAATTTTATAAAACAATAGTAATCTGTGTAATCTTTTTAAAATTTCTTTAATCTAAACATACACTATATTCCTTTTCAAAAATTCTCAACTTTTTTCCTTGACTTTTTTCCTCAGAGGTGGTGAGAAAAGCCTTATTTGAAAGGTGAGTTCAGAGCTTTGACATAACCTTAGCATTGAAGCTTCTCAGAAATATTTTTTAAAACTACTCCTTTGGAGAATATGATTATGAAGGCTGCTGTATGGTATGGTCAGAAGGATGTGAGAGTTGTTGATGTGCCGGAACCAAAGGTTGCTGCCGGCACAGTTAAGATAAAAGTTACATACTGCGGAATCTGCGGTTCGGATTTGCATGAATATCTCAAAGGTCCTGTTATCATCCCGTCAAAACCACACCCCCTTACAGGGAAAATGCCTCCTGTTACTTTGGGGCATGAATTCTGCGGGCCTATTGTTGAAGTTGGGGAAGGCATTAAAAACTTTAAAACAGGTGACCGTGTAACCGTTGATGCCTGCCTTGTGTGCCATGAATGCCACTGGTGCAAAAAGGCGCAGTATAATCTCTGCGCAAAACTTGGAAGCACAGGGCTTTGTGCAGACGGGGCATTTGCAGAATATGTAGTTGTTCCTGCCTATACCTGCTATAAGCTCCCTCAGGAGATGTCAGATGAGGCAGGGGCGTTTGTTGAGCCTTTGGCTGTTGCAACACATGCTGTAAAGAGGGGAAAGATTGTACCCGGTGATGTTGTGGCAATTGTGGGAGGAGGTCCTATCGGGCTTCTTGTAATGCAGGTTGCAAAGGCGTCAGGCGCAAGCAAGGTTTTTGTTATTGAGCCAATGGAAAGCAGAAAAAAGCTTGCTGCTGAGCTTGGAGCAACAAAGGTTTATGACCCGGCGCAGGGTGATGTTGGAAAGATGATTCACGAGGATACAAACGGTCTGAGGGCTGACCTTGTGTTTGAGTGTGTTGGGAAGGCTGAGACAGTTGACTCTGCAATAAAGCTTTCAGGCAAAGGCGCAAGAATTGTAATTGTTGGAATCTTCTCGGCTCCTGCACAATTCCATTTTGCAAGGATGCAGGCGCACGAGAAGGAACTTATTGGCAGCTCTGCATATCCAAATGAGTTTCCTGCGGCAATCTCTTTTCTTGCAGACGGAAGGGTGAATATAAAGCCTTTAATAACCGGAAGAATTAAACTGAGTGAAATAATAGATAAAGGATTTAATGAGCTTATTTCTCACCCTGAAAAAAATATAAAGATTCTGGTTTCAATGTAATCAGCTATAAAAAAGTCTTTGGCATTTATTTAAAAACTGGAGGAATTAATGGCAAAAAAACCAAGTGAGAAAGTAAAAATTCCCACCTGCTGTCCGGTCCCACCATATCCGGGAGAAAGAGAAAAAGGAAAGGAGAGCCTTATAAAAGTTGCTGCCCTTCAGATGGAGCCAAGAATTTCTGACAAGGATAGAAATGTGAATGAATCCCTGCGGCTCATTCATAAGGCTGCTGACAAGGGGGTTAAGCTTGCAGTCCTTCCCGAGCTTTGCAATACAGGCTACATTTATAATTCAAGGGAGGAAGCCTTTGCAAATGCGGAATATGTTCCTGACGGGCCAACAACAAAGGCATGGATGAAGGCTGCAAAGGAAAGAGATATCTATATCTGTGCCGGAATTACTGAAAGAGAAGAGAACAGGCTCTATAACAGCGTTGCTGTTGTTGGACCAGACGGGTTTATAGGAATATACAGGAAAACTCATCTCTGGAATGAAGAGAAGATGTGGTTTACTCCTGGGGATGCAGGGTTCCCGGTATTTGAGCTTCCTTTCGGAAAAATTGGCAACAGAATCTGTTATGACGGATGGTTTCCGGAGGTAACAAGAATTTATATGGCTCAGGGTGTTGATATCATATGCGACTCGACAAACTGGGTTATTGTTCCAGGAATCCAGACGCCTGAGAAGCCTGCTGCGGCACATACTGCAAGCGCCCTTTCGCTTATGAGCAGTGTTTTTACAATATGCGCTGACAGAATCGGGATTGAAAGGGGATGCACCTATCTTGGAAACAGCTGTGTAATTGATACTGCAGGAAACTTTGTGGCAGGTCCTGCATCTTTTGATAAGCCGGAGATTGTTGTTGCTGAAATAAATGTGATGGCTGCAAGATACCGCCACTGGTCTGAATTTAACAACCCCTTTGCTGACAGAAGGACTGATGTGTACGACAATTTGTTAGGATACAGACCAAAGGAAAAATAAAACAAAGTGCAAAACTGAAAGCATAACACTTTATATTATAGGAGGAAAATATGACAGAAAAAATACAGGAAGACCTTCCCCTGAAATATATGAAGGAGACAGGTCGGGAAAATTTTGAGGATTTCTGCCT
The DNA here is from genome assembly GCA_001790855.1 of Candidatus Schekmanbacteria bacterium RIFCSPLOWO2_02_FULL_38_14. Taxonomy (NCBI): domain Bacteria; phylum Candidatus Schekmaniibacteriota; species Candidatus Schekmanbacteria bacterium RIFCSPLOWO2_02_FULL_38_14. The sequence continues at coordinate 58,717 of MGDH01000019.1, forward strand.
TGATGCAACAAGGGCAATTTTTGCCCATGTCTATTATACATGGAAGACTCTGAAAAGCGCTCTTGGGCCAAAAGAAGCGCTTGAAGTCTACTGGAAGGTATGGGAAGGGCTTGCAGAGGTTTCATTTGCGCAGGCAAAGCAAGTGCTTGGGATAAATGAAGTAAAGGATATTCCAACCCTTGGAAAAATCTTTCAGTTCTGCTGGCTTGCATATCCGTGCATATACAATATTCAGGAAGAGAGTCCGGACAGCCATGTGGGGATAATTGATTTCTGTCCAAACCCAGCCTATGGGCCCACGGATAACCACCTCGACAGGCTTGATTACTACAAGCAGGAAGCAGAACTTTCAAGGAAATTTGTGTGGAAGCTTGTGGATTTAGCCGGAATGACAGGAAAGGTTGATGCAGACCAGGATTTGTTTCTTTGCAGAGATGGCTGTACAGATGTATGCAGAGTCTTTGTAAGAAAGAAAAAGGAGGCATAAAAAATGTCAAGATTTTTAGAACCATTCAAAACAATCGAAGGCGAAGAAGAACCTCTTTTTGGGGCTTTAAAGAGGATAAAAAGAAGCATTGAAGAGCAGGGGAGAGCAAACTTTAACAGCTTCGTGGCAGTTGATTACTTTTTGTATAATGGAATGGAAAAGGGAGTTGGAAAGGAAAAGGCTCAAAAGCTTCACGCTAACCTCTGGAAAAATTACCCTCCGGAATGGGTAAAGGATGCAAAGGTTATATTAAAGATTGGAGAGATTAAGAAGCTATCTGACCTTGGAAGGATTATTGAATATTGCCAGACTGCGAGGTTCTGCAATTTCAATGCAAGGAAACAGGCAAAGACAGAACTTGTAGGCAAAATAACTCTTTGCCCCTTTGTTGAAGTTGCGCAGAAGACATTCGGAGCAAAGAAGAAGGAGAACTATTTCGAGTCGCTCCACGGCGTTACCAAGGGTTTTATTGAAGGGATAGTTAAAGCAGCAGGAATGGCAGACAGCGTGAGCGTAGATGTTCCAAAAGCAATGTGTAGAGGGGACAAATACTGTCAGGTTATCTGCTCTAAAAAGAAGTAATCTTTGGAAGAATATAGAGGTGCATTCCAGATTCTATTGGAAATGCGGGTGTATATAAAAGAGATTTAGTTCATTATATTTGTAGATTTCCATGCAAATTACAGAAAGCTGCAAAGGAGTTAAGGAATATGGTTGTAAAAAAGGCTAAATCAAAGAAACTCTCAAAGTCCAGAAAGGCTAAAAAGAAACCTTTAAAAAAAATTAAGAAAAAGGCAGTATCAAAAAAAGCATCAGTAAAAGTTAAGAAAAAAGCAGTACAAAAAAAAGTATCAGTTTCAGCAGCAAAGAAGGGAATGGTTTCAAAAGCTGATTATGAAAAGCTGAAGGCTGAATACAAAAGGATGCAGAATGATTATGCTGAATGCCTTTGGGCTTTTGTAAAATGGTGCGGAGTTGCTTTTAACTATGTTGGCAAAGAACTTGGTGAGGAAGAGGTAAAAAAATATTCTGAATACATAGCTGAAGTTTTTGCAAGACCTATGTTTGAAAAAGGTGGAGTCCATACGCTGAAAACCCTTAAATGGTTTGTTGATGTCCTTGGAAGCGACTTCAAATGGGTTGAGGATGATGAAAAGATAATTCTTAAAGGGGTTTGTAATTCAGGCGGAAGGCTTGAAAGAGAAGGGATAAGCAAAAGGAACAAAGAGGGAGTATCCTATTATTGTTCCCATTGCAAGCAGTGGTATGAGGATTTGGCAAAGCAGTGGTATGACCTTGATATCAAGTTTCAATATAAACCAGGCGGACAGGGGTGTACTTTTACATTTATGAAATAATAAACGGTTAAATGGTTAATCAGGGGAGGATGAAGATGGATTTTAAACTTACTGAAGAACAGCAGATGCTCAAGGATATGTGCAGGGATTTTGCTGAAAAGGAGATAATGCCAAAGGCTGACACATGGAATAAGACAGGAGAATTCCCAACAGAAATTTTCAAAAAAATGGCAGAGCTTGACCTGATGGGGCTTCTGATTTCTGAGGAATACGGAGGAAGCAATGCCGGTATGGTTGCCTATGTTGCGGCAATGGAAGAGATTGCAAGGGCTGACCAGTCGGTTGCGGCAACGTGGAATGCTCACATTACAATAGGCTCTGTTGCATTTATGATTTTTGGGACTGAGGAGCAGAAGAAAAAATATCTTATTCCTCTTGCAAAGGGTGAAAAACTTGGGGCTTTTGGTCTTACAGAGGCAAATGCCGGCTCTGATGCAAGGGGCATAAAAACAAAGGCTGTGCTTGAAGGGAATGAGTGGGTTATAAATGGGACAAAATGCTTTATAACAAATGTAGGAACTCCATTGAGTTATGGCGTAATAATACTCGCTGTTACAGGAGAGGATGCAAAGGGAAACAAAAAATTCAGCGCTTTTATTGTTCCAAAAGAAGCCAAGGGGTTTACCGTTGGCAAGAGATATGAAAAGATTGGATGGCATGCTGTTGATACAAGAGAGCTTGTGTTTGAAGATTGCAGGATTCCAAAAGACAACCTGATTGGCAAAGAGGGGGAGGGACTGAAGCAGTTTCTTGAAGCCCTTGATGTCGGAAGGATAAGCATTGCAGCGCTTGGTATTGGACTTGCACAGAGGTCTTTTGAGCTTGCCCTTGCCCATAGCCAGCAAAGGGTGCAGTTTGGCAAGCCTATTTGCAAAAATCAGGCGATACAGTTCAAGCTTGCAGATATGGCAACAAAGATTGAGCTTGCAAGGCTTATAACATACAAGGCTGCATGGCTTTGCGACAACAAGCTTCCATTTGCAAAGGAAGCCGCAATGGCGAAGACCTTTGCCTCAGAGGCTGCGGTAAGGGTTTCAGAGGAAGCAGTCCAGATTCATGGCGGCTATGGATTTACTGAGGAATATGTTGTTTCAAGATTTTATATGGATTCAAAGGTTTTGACCATTGGCGAAGGTACCAACGAGATTCAGAGAATGGTTATTGCAAGATTGATTGGATGCTGAGTGGGGTAATAGTAATAGTGCCCCGTGCCTCGTGGCTCGCTAATTAAATACGAGTCACCAGTCACGAGCAACGAGTCACTTTCAAGATTGTGAGGGAAATTATGAGCTGGGAATTTTTTAATGTTGAAATGGTTGAGGAAGGGATTTCACTTGTAACAATCAACCGCCCAAAGGTGCTCAATGCGGTTGACTTTCCAACAATAAAAGAGCTTGGAAAAATTTTTGATTCACTTGAAGAGGATAAAAGTGTGCGGGCTGTGATATTTACAGGGGCAGGCGAGAAGGCTTTTATTGCAGGTGGAGATATTGCTGCCATGAATTCCCTTAAATGGCCCGATGAGGCAAGAGATTTTGTTGCAACAGGACATAGGGTAATATCAGGTATTGAACGGAGCAGCAAAATCACAATAGCTGCAATCAACGGGTTTGCGCTTGGCGGAGGGACCGAGATAGCCCTTGGATTTGATATAAGAATCGCTT
>MGDH01000019.1:62240-62366 GCA_001790855.1 Candidatus Schekmanbacteria bacterium RIFCSPLOWO2_02_FULL_38_14
TCGGTCTTCCTGAGGTTGGTGTCGGGCTCATTGCGGGATGGGGCGGTACACAGAGACTTTCAAGGCTTGTCGGAAAGGGAAAGGCAAAGGAGCTTATTTTCACAGGAGAGATGGTTGATGCAAATG
>MGDH01000019.1:62380-62548 GCA_001790855.1 Candidatus Schekmanbacteria bacterium RIFCSPLOWO2_02_FULL_38_14
GGGCTTGTGAACAGGGTTGTTTCTGCCGGAGAACTGATTGAGGCCTGCAAGAAAATTGCAAAAAAGATTTTGAGCAATTCTCCAATAGCAGTGCTTCAGTCAAAAAAAGCGATTAATGAGGGACTCCAGATGTCCCTTGACCATGGGTTAAAGTATGAGGCAGAGGCA
>MGDH01000020.1 GCA_001790855.1 Candidatus Schekmanbacteria bacterium RIFCSPLOWO2_02_FULL_38_14
ATGTGGTATTTGGGCGCATCCTTTAAAGAATAAATAGAGCTTTTCTTAATAATGACATACACACCGGTGTCTGAGGTCAGATAATTGTACAACTGTTCTCTCTGATGTTCATTTAATTCCTTTACAGGATGGCGCGCATAGAAAAGTATGCTTGGTTTATTAAAACAATAGGATATTAAAACATCATCCTTTTTTATGATATTTCTTGTAAACTCTGACAAATCCCGCAAAGAATCCTGTCTGTATCTTCCAATCTCAGGACCAACATAGATTATTCCTATAAGATGAAAAAGGAATATACTTAATATAAGGGAAAAAATGCTCAGTTGCCTGAGTTTTTTAAACCATGAAATTGAAAAGAAAACAATTCCAACTATTAAAACTGCTGAGAGAATCCATGGTATGTTTTTAAGGTCAATTGTATTGTTGAAAAAACTTGAAACAGAATCACTCTTGAATTTATTAACCATTGCAGGGAAAAAGACAGAAAAGGCTGATATTAAAAAAAAGGTTATGATGAGTATAATGACCGGCAGTTTTAAGTATCTAATCACTTTTTCTTTTTCCTGCATCACATCATCAAATAATTTTCCGACTAAAATAGCCATTGGCGGGAAAAGTGGTGTTATGTATGTAGCAAGTTTTGTTTTTGAAATAGTAAAAAAGAAAAAGACTACAAAAAACCATATAAGTGCGAAAAATTTTATGCTGGCGGTTTCCTTGTTTTTTACCGGAGATTCTTTGATGCTGGTTATTGTATTTAATATGGCGGATGGAAGAAAAATAGCCCAGGGGAAAAACCCTAATAAAATTACAGGCAAGTAGAAGAAAAAAGAACCATCGTGCCCTGAAACAACACCTGCAAACCGGTTGATATTATGCCTGATGTAGAATTGCCATATAAACTCCTCCCTGTGGATCTTGAACATTGCAAGGTTCCATGGAAGAATAATAATTGCCATAACAAAAAATCCCTGAAAAAGCATCATTTTTGAGAATGTGCTGAAGAATGTTTTATTTATAAGAGTAAAGAGAATTATGATTAAAAAAGGAATTACTATCCCTACAGGACCTTTTGTCAGAGTAGCCAAAGCCATGCAGGCATAAAACAGAAGATAAAAATATTTTCTTGACCTGTCATTTCCTGTGTATCCAAGGTAGAAGAGAAAAAGACTTGTGGATATGAAAAATGTCAGGGTCATATCAGTGATTGAAGCCCTTGCCAGGAGTATTATCTGCGATGAAATAGAAAAAACAAGAGAGCTGAGTATTGCAGTGCGCAGACTAAGGAATTTTCTTCCTATGAAGAAAATTAAAAGAACCAGAGAGGTTGCAAATGTCGCTGACCAGAAGCGTGCGGCAAACTCATTGATGCCAAATATTTTGTAGGCAATTGCTATGAGCCAGTAAAAAAGAATCGGTTTGTCGTACCTTATTTTGCCATCAAACCAGGGAGTTATCCAGTCTCTGTTTTCAAGTATATTCCTTGCAGTTTCCGCATAACGCGGCTCATCAACATCAAACAGAGAAATGGCTCCAAGCTTGTAGAAAAAAAGAATATAGCAGCTGCCAAGAATAAGAAAAAGGATTGGCAGAATATTTTTATTTAATGAGTTTTTTAAGTAATTATTAAATGAATCCAATGCAAGAACTTCTACCCTGTTATTTATTAAGATGGATTCTATCTTCCATCTGCAAATATTTAAGTTAATTCTTATAGCATGAAGAAAATAATTGTGTCAATCAGTTTTGCCCTCTTTGTCAAGCCAATTCAGAAATGTCCTGTTTTTATAATACAGGATATTTTCTCAAGGGATGGTCTTTTGGAGGAATGTATTTCTCTTTTATCTTAAAGGGCTTTAAGCGTCGTCTATACTACCCATAAGCACAATCTCCGAACCTCTACCTTCAAGCCAGTCGTGATGGCTTCCGTCCACCTGAAGCATCTCGCCAAAACGCCCTTTTCGCTCTGCCGTTGCCGGCGAACCCTCTTTTTGCGCCCCTTTACCCAAGGCACCCTCCTTTATAAGCCAGTTGCGAAGCGTCTCGTCTTGCTTTAGACTGCCTTCTAAAATCTTTTGCACTACATGAAAACGTTTTAGTTCCTCCTGTGTCGCCATGATAATGTTCTTTCCTGCCATTTACCCTCCTTTTTAATCTAAAAAAAGGGTACTATAGCATCCGTAAATTAGGACATTTCTACTTTGGTGAAATAGGACATTATCATCTTGGCGTTACACAAACCTCTCTAATATATTGACATGACGGATAAAATCCTTTAAGATTTCAAAAACTTTATACCTGATGATAGTTACATATATTTTAACATTTTTCCTCTCTTTTTTTCTCTCAATCTACGGGACACCGATTGCTCGCAAGGCTGCTACTCAGTATGGAATTGTTGACAAGCCTGATGGCAATCTCAAAACCCATCAGGAACCTGTCCCGTATCTTGGGGGGTTAAGCATATATCTTGCGTTTTTGCTCTCTCTGAGTTTTACCTTTGATTTTAACAAAGAAGTTCTTGGAATAATCCTTGCAGGAACCATTATTGTTCTGCTTGGGTTAATAGATGATTTCGGGGTATTAAGTCCGCGCAACAAATTCATTGGCCAGTTTATCGCTACATTCATACTCATCAAAGCAGGAGTAATGATAACAGTCGTTGCCCTTCCACATTGGCTGGCAATTGCCTTAACATTCTTCTGGATAGTGGGGATTACAAACGGCTTTAATATAATTGATATAATGGATGGATTGTCAACAGGCATTGCCTTTTGGGTTTCAATCTTTTTTTTCATAGTTGCAGTATTGAATGAAAAAACAATGATTGCCACTCTTACAATGGCTTTGGCAGGAAGCCTTCTTGGCTTTTTATGGTATAATTTTGAGCCTGCAAAAATATACCTTGGAGATGCAGGGAGCATGTTTATAGGAATGATTCTCGGCTCTCTTGCAATGACAGGAAGCTATTCTGATGTAAACCATGTAGGTTTTATTGCACCGCTTATAATTCTCGGGCTCCCGATTTTTGATACATTTCTTGTAATGTACATAAGATTTTTGAGAGGTCAGTCTGTTTTTAAAGGAAGTTCAGACCACTTTGCCTTACGCTTGAGAAAATGGGTTTTTTCAAAAAAAGCAACAGTAATTGTCAGCTATGGTGTAACTGTATTGCTTGGAATAATGGCAATCATTATGATTCATTCATCAAACTCTGTGGCGCTTTCAATATTTTCAGGTGTAATCCTGCTTTTCCTTGTTACCGCATACTTCTTAAAGAAGGTTGATATGGGGCTTTAGTGATGAAAGCAAAGATTATCCACATAATAACAAAACTGGAACTTGGCGGCGCACAGCAGAACACCCTCTTTACTGTAAAGAACCTTGACAGGGATATCTTTGAACCTGTCCTTATATCAGGCACAGGAGGAGTTTTAGATGAAGAGGTAAAAAGGCTTGAAGGGGTAAGAGTCTTTTTTGTCCCTGAGCTTGTACGGGAAATAAATCCTTTAAAAGATATTATAGCCCTTCTCAAACTCACAAAAATCCTCTTCAGAGAAAAACGCGAGCTTTTAACCTCAGAAAAAAAAAATAACAACATAAATTACTATTCACTGTTCACTGTTTACTGTTCACTTCCTATAGTCGTCCACACCCACAGTTCAAAAGCCGGGATTTTAGGAAGATGGGCTGCAAGGCTTGCAGGAGTTCCGTTTATCATCCATACCTTTCACGGCTTTGGATTCAATGATTACCAGAACTTTTTCAAAAAAAATCTTTTCATATTTCTTGAGCGCCTTACAGAAAAAATAACCTCTCGCTTCGTCTGTGTTTCAAGGGCTAATATCAAAAAAGGGAAAAGGCTTGGTATTTTTATTGAAAAAAAAGTTTCCCTGATAAGAAGCGGAATCGAGATTGAAAAATTCATGAACGCTGGTAATAATCCCCCCAGCCCCCCTTTGACAAAGGGGGGCAATGGGGGATTTTCTGAAGAGATAAGGAAGCTGTTGAAAATAGACAAAAACGGAGCATCAAAAGTCCCGATAGTTGGAATGATTGCCTGCTTTAAACCCCAGAAAGCCCCTCTTGATTTCTTAAAGATAGCAGCAAAGGTAAAAAAAGAAGTTGAAGCTAAATTTGTCCTTGTCGGCGATGGTGAGTTGCGCAAAGAAATAGAAGCTGATATAGAAAGCTCAAATCTGAAAGATGACGTAATTCTTGCAGGATGGCAGAGGGATATCCCGCAGGTTTTGAAATGCTTTGACCTGCTTTTACTGACATCTTTATGGGAAGGCTTACCACGTGTAATCCCTGAAGCAGTAGCCTCAAATATCCCTGTGATTGCCACTGATGTGGACGGCACAGCAGAAGTCATACAGGATGGAGTCAATGGCTACCTTCTTAAGCCACACAACATTGACGGATTTTCAGAAAAAATCACCTATCTTCTGAAAAACAAAACCGTACTTGAGGATTTCAGAAAATCAGGAAAAGAAATCTTAGCTGAATTTGACATAAATGAGATGGTAAAAAAACAAGAGAAGCTTTATCTTTCATTATTAAACTCTTCTGAAAAATTAGATTAAAATCCCTGTCTTCTTAAATAATTTTCAAAGATTTGATATTCTGTTTGTATAAAAAAATTAAGCAGAGATAAGGTAAAGAAACAGCAATGGATAATTGAGCACATATTTGGGACTATGAAGAGGAATTTTAATCATGGCTATTTTCTTACCAGAGGGATTGATAAGGTTGGAGAGGAGATGGGCTTAACAGTTCTTGCCTATAATATAAGGAGAGTTCTGAATATATTAGGAATAGATGGTCTGATAGCAGCAGTAAAGTTAAAATCTAATAAAATATTTAATGTTTTAGGAAATATATGGGAAAAAACTAAAAAGTTTTTCTCCTGGTGGCTAAAAACTACCTATATAGAAGTAATATGTACCTAATTGCTTCTGGTTCTCACACAGTCTGACGTCCCCCTTTCCTCTTCTGAAAAAGTTGCAATAATCTGTATATCTCGGTAAGATAAAAAATAAGCCCTATTGGAGGAATTTCATATGTCATCGAAAATAGAAAAGATTGAGAAGGAAGTTTTCAGACTTCTTTCTCATGTAAGAGCTATATTAGCGGAGCACATCATAAGCAGTTCAGATGAGGAAGAAGATCCGGAAGCAGAAAGGTTGTGGATTGAAGAGGCTGAACATCGTTATAAGGAATACAAAGAAGGCAAGGTAAAAGCAAAATCTGCAGAGATGGTATTTAAAGAGGTTCGCTCAAAACCGGAATGAAGACTGTTGTGTTCCTCCCTTAAGCATATTTTCCGGTTACTACTGCTTTTGGAACTCCCTCAACTTTCTTTGCTTTAATTTTTATCGCATCAAGAGGGCAGTTTTTTATACACTCCATACACCCTGAACAGCTTGGCCAGTACCATGCGTCTAAATGAAAGTCTTCATCTTCAGCTTCCTTATATTTTTCAATTCTGGCTAAGTGCATCTTGAAAACTGCCTGTGGACAAACTTCAAGACATTTCCTGCATTTAGCAGGAACTTTACATTTTTCATGATCTATTGTTATTTCCATTTGAATCATTTTTATTTCCTCCTGAAAATTACCATGCCTCACTTATACCTGGGCATTTTCGTCTTTCAACCAGTTTAATAGCTGCATTTGGACAATGTTTTTCACATTGGCCACAACCAAAACACCTCTTCATATCAATCGAGATTTTATTACGAGACAGTCCCATGCTCATAGCACCGAACTGGCAATACCTGAGGCAATAACCACATCCTGTACAATTTTCAAAAACAGGCTGGGCACAATATTCACCTTTGAGTATTATGGAATCAACACCATAATCTATTCTTCCCCTTATTCCCTGACATACAGGATATTCACAATTGCAGATTCCTCCTATATAAGGAACATTAAATGTCCAGAGGGAATGAACAAATCCTTTTTTATTGAAATGCTTTAGATGTTCTTTTGCTTCCTTAACACTTAAAAATGTAAGCCCTCTGAAAGTTTCAGGCCATCTTTCCCACTTGTAAAGACCAACTCCGAGAGAGAAACAGTAATTAGCTTCACTTTTATTCATCATTCCTCTTGTCTCTCTGCGGCATATGCATTGCATAAGTCCTATAGGATAAGTTAAATCCATCATATCAAGGGCTTCTTCCAGGGTTATAACCTGACCAAAGTGATATTTACCCATAAAACTTGCTACTTTTCTTTTCATTTGAGGGAGGCTCTCAACATCAACTCCTGTAGCATCAACTACTTCTTTTAAAAGGTCAGTAAACATTATATCTAAGTCAGTAGGCACTCCTGGCGGTATTTGTACCTCTCCCTTATCATTAAGGAAATAAGAGAAGTTACTCTTTGTTACTCGCAATTCTGCATTCTCTCCTGCCTGTGCCAGTAAATCTTCTATTATAACAGGAGGCTTTGGGGAAATTGAAGATATCCTTCCTTTTTCCGGGTCAATCTTTATAGGAACTCCTCCCATATGCTGTGTAAATTTATCTTGCTTCTCAACCTTCTTTTTCCTGTTGCTATACATTCGTGCAGCAAAGTTTGACGCGTTTTCAAACCACTTACCGCCATCTGCGTGTGTTGTGCAAAAATGACACATATTTATTTTCCTCCTCCGAGAGTGTTTTTTCTGATTAACATATTCATTTTCATTGTTATTATCATAAAATCTATTTTGATTTACTTATACTTTTTTAAACTTCCATTTTTCTCTTTTTCCATGATTCATCAAAAATAAATATAAGTTATATTGCTTTAAAAAACAATCAAACGTTAGTTTGAATTCTAATGTTTTTTCATTACTTTGTCAAGGAAATTTTTCTGTGATTTTTTTAATTTTATTAATTTCTTTTAACTATTTGATTTTTAATTAAAATAGTAATCAAAATATAAGAATTTTCAAGATTAGCAATAACCTATTAAAATAAATTTGTAGCTTTGTTAGAAGTTAATACTGCTTTTAAAGTAGTATCTGTAGAGTAATTGATTTGTTAATCTGCCTTTAGCATCCCATGCTTTTTAATGTAAGGAACAAGTCCGCCTTCCAATAATATTTTGTTCATAAGCGAAGGGAAAGGGGAAAAAGTGAGCTCTATATTTTTAGATTTATCAATAACAGTTCCTTTTATTATATCTATTTCTAACTCATCTCCTTCATCTATTGATGATGTGTTACAGATAATAGCTGGCAAACCTACATTTATACTGTTTCTATAAAAAATTCGTGCAAAACTTTTTGCTAAAACTGCATCAATCCCTGACATTTTTATTATTGTTGGAGCGTGTTCACGGCTTGAGCCAAGGCCAAAATTTTCTCCGGCAACTATAAAATCTCCTTTTGAAATCATATCTGAAAACCCGGGCTTTGCGTCTTCCATAACATGTTTTGCAAGCTCCGGTAGATTCGACCTTAAGTGAAAAAGTCTCCCCGGTGCAATAAGGTCTGTGCTGATATTATCTTCAAATTTCCATACCTTGCCATTTAATAACATATAGTTACTCCTTTACAGAAATTCTCTTGGATCAGCTATTTTACCCTTAATTGCTGTTGCCGCAGCTACAGCAGGTGAGCCGATGTATATAAATGCTTTTGGATTTCCCATCCTTCCCTTAAAATTTCTTGGCTGTGTTGCAAAGCAGACCTCTCCATCTGCTAATACCCCTTCGTGAACTCCAACACATGCACCGCATCCAGGACCTGTTACAACCCCCCCTGCTTCAACAAATATCTTTAAAATTTCTTCGTTCAAAGCCTCAAGATATGTCCTTCTTGAAGCAGGTGTAACAATTAATCTTGTTCCATGCTTAACTTCTTTTCCTTTTAATATTTTTGCTGCTTCCCTTAAATCTTCAATCCTGCCATTACAGGAAGTCCCGATAAAAACCTCATCTACCTTTATATCTTCAATTTCTTCTATAGTTTTTACATTATCAACCATATGGGGACAGGCAATCGTTGGTTTAAGAGAAGAAACATTTATTTCAATAATCTTTTCAAAAACCGCATTAGGGTCTGAAGAAATTTCTCTAAATTTATTTCCTCTGCCCATTTTCTCCAGAAAAACCTTTGTCTTTTTATCAGAGGCAAAGAGCCCGACCTTAGCTCCTGCTTCAACTGACATATTAGCTATCGTCGCCCTTGCATCTACCTCCATATTATCTATTGCTTCTCCTGTAAATTCCAGGGCTTTATAAGTTGCACCACGGCTTGAAATTTTTCCAATTAAATGAACTATCAAATCTTTTGAATATGCTCCCTTTTGGAATTTACCATTGACTATAATTCTAAAAGTCTCCGGAACTCTCATCCAAGTTTTTCCAAAGGCAAAAGCAACAGCAACATCAGTTGAACCCATTCCTGTTGAAAAAGCGCATAAAGCCCCATTTGTGCATGTATGCGAATCTGCACCAATAATCACATCCCCCGGATTGGCATAAGATTCAAGTGAAACATGATGAGAAATACCTCCTCCTACTTCTGACAAAACCGCACCGGTCATATCAGCAAACTCTCTGAGCAGTTTGTGGTCATTGCTTAATTCAAGTCTTGGACTGGGAGAGGCGTGGTCAAGAAAAAGGATTGTTTTTTTGGGGTTACGAATCTTTTCTATCCCCATCTTCTCTATTTGCCCAATCGTTAAAGGTCCTGTCCCATCCTGAACATAGCATAGATCAACGTCAGCAATAACAATCTCACCTGCCTTTACTTCTCTTCCGCAATGCTGGCTTATGATTTTTTCAGATAAAGTAAGACCCATGGCTTTCTCCTGAGATTTTTTATTGGCATTCCAAGAAATTTTTATTCTTTTCTTTATTTGAGAATTATTTTAAACTATTAGCTCATTGACAACATTTTGTAAAGAAGGTAATTTTTTGTTGTAGATGAATCCAAAAATTAAAGATTTCTTATGTTTTCTGATATTAGCTTTTTTAGGCTTTATTGTCTACTCTAACTCCTTTAAAGTACCTTTCCTCTATGACGACAGGGCTCTAATCCCTTACAGCAAATGGAATATAATTCCTTTTTACTTTTACTTCAGTAAAAATGACTTTGGAAATTTTTTAAAAAGCATATTCCAGACAAACAGGCCAATCCTCGCTTTTAGTTTCTTTTTAAATTACAAGTTAGGTGACTTAAACCCTTTCTCATACCATATAGTAAACTTAACTTTTCATATTTTGACAGCTTTTCTTATATATTTAACACTTAAAAATATCATCGAGAATCCCCTCATCCCTGTGCTTTCTGCCTCTATTTTTTTAGTTCATCCAATAACTGTTGAATCAGTAACATATATCTCAAGCCGGTCATCAATCCTGAGCGCTTTCTTCTATATAGTTCCATTTTATCTTTTAAGCAAAAAAAAATTAAAAAATTCTAACTCAATTATCTATTATATTTTATCAATCTTCTCGTACCTGTTTTCTATAGGATGTAAAGAAATTGGCATTACCTTGCCTTTAATGCTTCTTATCTATGATTATTTTTTCCTCTCAGGGGAAAACAAAAAGGAATTAATGAAAAGAGCTAAAGGCTGTTATATCCCAATGGGGATTCTTACATTAGTGATGATATTTTTAAGATTTAATTTTGCATTGTCTCTTCAAAGCCCGGATCAAGCCGTAAGAGGACTCTACCCACATATACTGACTGAGATATATATCTTCGCATATTATCTTATTAAATTTTTCCTGCCAATAAATTTAAATGTTGATCCAGATTTTAATCTGGCAAGTTCTTTACTCCAATTCAATTTCCTTCTCTCTGCGATTCTTTTAGCATCACTTATCTTGATAGCATGGTATTTCAGGAAAAAATCTAAAATCCTTTCTTTTGCTATAGCATGGCTTCTTATAACAGTTTCACCTCATTTTTTAATCAGGCTAAGGGACCTTATGGCTGACAGGTGGCTTTATTTATCTCTTATAAGTTTAAGCTTTTTATCCGGGACTGTTTTTCTTAAAACTTTGATTTTTTTTAAAGAGGGGGTTCTCAAAAAAACTTCTATTAAAGTAATTTACACAGGATTAATTCTATTTATCACTTTTTTATCAATACTCACCTTTAACAGGAATTTTGTATGGGAAAGTGAAATTGCTCTCTGGTCAGATGCAGTTAAAAAATCCCCCGATAAAGAAAGACCCCATAGCAACCTGGGTAAGGCTTATACTGACAAGGGAATGATTGATGAAGCACTTGCTGAATTTAAAAAAGCGATTGAGATAGATTCCTCTTCAGGCCAGGCTCATTACAATCTCGGAAATTGCTATTACGGAATGGGGAAAGTAGATGATGCGATAACGCAATACGGACTCTCGATAAAAGCCAATCGTAATTATGTGTTAGCCTATAATAACTTAGGTATAGCTTATTTTTCCAAAGGACTTTATGAAAAGGGGGTAAGAGCCTGTAAGAAGGCAATAAAAATAAATCCTTTCTTATATCAGCCTTATTATAATCTTGGGAATTACTATCAGAAAATGGGGAAAACAGATGATGCCATAACACAGTATAAAATCGCTTTAGAAATTAATCCCGGCTACGCAACAGCCTATAATAACCTTGGAACAGTTTATTTTGCCAAAGGGCTTTATGGAGATGCAGTTAATTCATATATGAAAGCAATAGAAATCTCACCAAATTTTGCAGAAGCTTACAGCAACTTAGGAAATGCATATAGAAAAATGAATATCCCGGGAAAAGCGGTTCAGGCATACAGGAAAGCTCTGGGTATAGATTTTAATCTTTTTGAGTCCCACTATATGCTTGCTTCATCCTATATGCAGATTGGAGCTTACAAAAATGCATTTGAAGAATTCGGAATATGCCTTCGGTTTAGAACAGATATCCGCACATCAGAAGATATAAGAAAAAAAATGAAGTCTCTGCAGGAAAAGTTAAAAATGAAATAGAAAAGCAGAATGGATAAAACCTTTTCTCACTCCTTCTTTTTAAATTCATAAATTTTAATTATAGGTCCTTTTAAAGATTTATCAGGTCTGATTTCTTTAATCAGTTTTGAGTAATTCTCTGGTCTTAATTTTAAAGTAACTTCTTTCTCATTATATTTATAGACTCCTGTAACCAGATAGTCTACGGCATTTTTTTTCAAGTAATCAGACCCCATATCTTCTTCTAAAAATTTTTGCTTAAAATGCTTAAAAATTAAATAATCTCTGTCTGAAAGCGTCAAATCAGGGGCATCTCCCATTAAAACGATTTTAGATTTTTCCCTTATATTATTCTCTATCCATCTAAATCCCTCAACAAGCGTACTCCCCTCATGGAAGGGTTTAACAGCTGCAATAGAATTTCTAAAGGGAACAATCGAACAGGTTATAATTATCAATAATGCAAATATCTCTCCTAATCTTTCACTAACTATCCATCCCCCGGTTTTATTTCTTCTGATTATAAGAGAAAGTTTGTCAGCACTAAAGAATATAAATGCCGCACAATATATTGCAGCGAAAGGGAGTACCGGAAGCACAAAACGGCCCATACTTACCTTCCAGTTACTGACCATTAAAAAATATATAACTATCCAGGAAACCGGTATAAAATTTTTTCTATTCAAGCTGACTATTGCTCCCAGAATAAAAAAAATAAAAAATATTAATCCCCCTCCTCCGGTCAACATCCTGAGGTAAGATATAAAAGATGGCGGGAAGTTTTCTGATACCCATAGTTTATTTTCATAAAAGCCAAGGGCTGTGACCTTAAGGGCAAATTTAAAATCCCTGAAAAACGAGGTGAAGTCAAAAAGAATATATGGGGAAATAATAAAAAAAATAATTACAAATATAAGAGCACTGTAAATTATCTTTTTATTTAAATAAGTGATATAAATTAATTTTTTAAAGGGGGTGAAATATCTCACCAGGAAAGAAAGCAGCAGAAAAATAATTCCCACTCCACAAAAAGCAAATCTTACCTTTTCTATGAAATAATACCCCAGGTCCCCTTTCTCAATTCTATCCTTATAGCTAAAAACCTTCCCGAAAATATAAAAGGCCTGCGATGAAGCAAGAAAAAGGCTTACTCCTAAAAAGAAAATACCAAGAGTCAAAATCAAATAAAATCCTGTCTTCTCTTTCTTAAGATCATACTGAATTTTTTGGAGCCTGGAATATTGAACTACAAGAAACGATCCATAGATTACAACTATTAATAAAAGAGCTGTATACTTTGTGGAGCTGCTTAGTCCCCCCATTATACCTGCCAGAATAAAATATTTTAAACTATCTTCCTCTATGATTGCAATGCAAAAATAAATTGTTGCACAAATAAAAAGGGTCAGCGGTATATCAACTATCGCATAATGACTGCTAATAATATGGGAAGAGAAAATGGAGAAGAAAAATGCTGATGCAAGGGCAACTCTCCTGTCAAATAACTTTTTCCCAATAAAATAAATTACCAGAACATTGAGAGTACCGAAAACTGCCGACACAAATCTCCCTGTGAGATAGAATACAGATTTACTTGCTGTTATTTTAAAAAAAGCAGGGATTAAAGCATTTAGTATCTTAAATATTATGAATAAAAAATAAACTAAAAAGGACGGGTAATAAAAAACATGAGGGTTTAAATCCCAATTAAACATTTTTAGTGCTGGTTCGATTTGAGACCACTCATCAGGATGGAGGTGCAATGGAAGACCGTAATTTATTCCGGAACTTCTGAGAATAAAGGAACCGGCTAAAATTATGATTAAAATTAAAAAGGATAATTTCTTATGCACTAATTTCCTTTTTTGTTATCCTGTATTTTAAAAGCAGACTATCTTTAGAAAATCCATTATTAATAAAATCCCACGGGAATAACTCTTCTTCTTCTCTATCTCTGTAATTGTAGAAATCAGGATTAATATTAAGTTCTCTGAATGATTTATACCAGTTGCCGTTATTATCCAATGTTTTTAATAATACTTCAGACACCCGCCTGTCTCCTCTTGACAACATAGCCTGTACATAGCTCCATTTGGGGACATCAGTTGTTACTGAGATATTGCTCACACTTCTGAGAGACTTTCGCAAAAAGGTTAACTTTTCATTTAATCGTGCTACTTCCTCCATAGAATGCCATTGAAATGGAGTAAAAGGTTTTGGAATAAATGAACTTATACTTGATGTTATCTTTCCAAGGCGTGCTCTTTCCTTTGCTTCTTCAACCATTCTGTGTTTTATTTTTTTTACTAAATCCACTATTGCTTCTATGTCGTCCCATCTCTCGCCTGGTAGTCCTACTAAAAAGTAGAGCTTTAAGTTCAGGATTCCTCTTGCAACTGCATACTGAGCTTTATCAAGTATTGTTTCTTCTTTCAGAGGCTTTCCTATTAATGTTCTTATTCTTTCACTGCCGCCTTCAGGAGCTAATGTCAGCGAGTTCTGTCCCTTTTCTGTTAATAATTCTAAAAGCGGGTCTTTTAAACCTTCAAAACGTATTGATGAGATTGAAGGAATTATCTCCTTGCCAATTAAACTCTTGCAGAGAAAGTCAAATTCGGGATGGTCTGAAATTGATGAGCCAAGAAGCCCAATTTTTTTTGTAAGCCTCAACCCATTTTCTATTGAAAACAGAAGGTTGTTTGCATTTCTATACCTTCCTTCACCGCTCAAATTTCCGATTAAGCAGAATTTGCAACATCTAGAACACCCCCTTGCAACTTCTACAAGATACATATTTGAGAATTCTGTATTTGACGTCAGAATTCTTGAAACAGTTTCAGTGCTGTTTAAATCATTTACTCTTCCAATAATGACATTTTTCTTTCTTTCTTTTTTATTTCTAAATTTTTTAACGGTCCCGTCCTTATTATAGCTAACTTCAAGAAAACTTGGTATGTAAACTTCTTTGGCTGAGTCAAAGTATCCGAGAAAATCTTCCTTGTTATTAGCTTCAGTTTTTGCACTTTTATAATTTTTTAAAAATATTTCTAAAACTTCTTCTGCTTCTCCCATCACAAAAAGGTCAACAAATTCAGCGATTGGTTCAGGGTTTGAGGTTGGTGCAATACCGCCAGCGATGATTAAAGGGTCAGAGAGGTTTCTTTCTTTGGTTTTGAACTTGATTCTTGACAGATTGAGAATTTTTAAAAGGTTTAAAAAATCACTTTCAAAGGATATTGAAAAAGCAATGATGTCAAATTCCTTAATTGGTTTCTGAGATTCTAAAGAAAAGAGCGGTGTGCTGGTTCTGTTATGTTCAATTAAATCTTCTTCATTTGGGAGAAAACTTCTTTCACATACAACATCAGAAAAACTATTAAAAAGATAATATATATTTTGAAAACCAAGGTTTGACATCCCAATATAATATGTATTGGGATATATGAGAGCAACTGATGTTTTCCCTCCAAAATCCTTTCGGATAGTACCTTGTTCTTCTTTTAAAAAACTTCTAGCTTTTTCAATTAATTTCCATGACATGAAACAATGCCGGAAAAAGGTTTAAAGAATAGAATCTTTATCAGGTCAAGTGGTGTCTGTAAATTATTCCCTGTATTTCCTTTAAAATTATTTTTATAACTTCATAAACAGGGACAGCGAGAATCATTCCGATAATGCCCATCATGTGTTCTCCAACAAGGATCGCAAGCAATACAATTACCGGATGAATCTTAACAGCATTAGAAATTACAATAGGAATTATCAACAAATCATCTATAAGCCTTATGGTAATAAAGAGAATTAAAACTTGGAAAACATCTGTCAGGTTTCCTGACTCAAGCAATACTACAATAATAGCAAGAGAACTACCTATTAAAGGTCCAAGATAAGGAACAACATTTACGATTCCGGCAATTATTCCAATAAACAAAAAGTAATTGACATTAAGAAAATAGAGTCCTGTCGCAGATAGGGTACCTATTATAAAACATTCTATAATCATACCACCAAGATAGTTTCTAAGCTGGCTGTCTATCCTGTGAAGAAAATTCAATGAGACTTCAAAATATCTGTTTGGAACAAGGCTGATTAAATATTTTTTGATAGCTCTGCTTTTCAGAAGAAGAAAAAAAGTAATAAAAGGTACAAATATGAAAAGAGGCAAAATTGATATTACACTGAATACTGTTGAGATAGAAAGTAACTCATTAAACCCATTGACTGCTGTTTTAGACATAGAATCTAAAAGATTTTCAACAATATATATTTCTCCAATTATTGGGAATCTTTTTTGGAATGAAGACTGTAGGTAATAGAGTTTATCTTTTATATAAGCAATTTTATTCAGACTGAGTTCTTTGTACTCGGGAAGTTTTTTCTGAATTGTATCAATCTGACTTATAAGAAGCGGACCAAGATTGAATACACCAATTACCAGAATGGCTCCAATTACTAAAAAGGCAATTGATACAACTATTACACGTGTTATACCCAACCTCTCAATTCTATCTACTATTGGAAGGAGGAGATATGAAATGATAGCAGCAATAAAGAGGGAAATAAGGGGTTGGCGGAGAAGATAAAAAATGCTTACCGCAAGAATTAAAATTATAACAATTCCAATCAGGTCATAAATTAAATTTTTTTTCTGGTATTTGCTGGTAATTATTATTGATTCGTTCATTGAAATCAGGCTAGAGTTGATTCATGGTCGCTGAGTTTTTTATATAATTTAACGTTTGCCCGTCTGAGTTTTGATGAAAGAAGTATTGCAATATTGTAGAGCAACTTGAATCCGAGTTTCTTGTTCCTGTGGATCAAAGCGTCAAAATCATGTTTGAATATTCCGAGAATCTGGGCATCACCATCTGCAATTACATGGACCGAACGTGGTTCGTTTCCAAAAAGAGACATTTCTCCGAATACTTCTCCTTCTTCTATCTTCTCAAGAATTTCCCCTTTTCCCCCAACAGAACCTAAGACGACATATGCATTCCCCTTTTTTATTATGTATATTGCTAGTCCGGGCTCTTTGCTTTGAATAATGATTTCTCCATCTTTGTATTCTCTCAGATGGGTTATCATTTCCAGTTCATTTATTTCTTTGTTGGTGAGATTTTTTAGCAACGGATTGTGTTTTGAAAAATTTATAAGCCCCTTTAATTTTTCTTTAGAGCCAAATAATGGCATTCTCTATTTTCTCCTTGTATACAATTTAGAGTTTAACTATATAAGAAAATTCAAGTCAACAGATATTTAAGGTTACTTAGAAATAGATTTTCAGTAACACTTATAGCTGATAGCTAATAGCTAATTTATGAATCTCAAACAAAAAGATACTCTAATATATTTTAAATCTGAGAGTCTTTCCAGAGCAGGACTTGGAACCCATGCCTTCTGCAGCAGAAAAGGTGGTTTAAGCAGTCCACCTTTTAATTCACTCAATCTGAGTTATAATGTTGGAGACAGGAATGATATAGTTTCTGAAAACTACAAAATTGTCGGAGAAAAGCTTGGAATAAACCACGAGCATTTTATAACAGTTAATCAGTCTCATGGAGACGGGATACTGATAATTGATGAGTTTCCTGAAAATCTGAAAGAGTTTGCTATTAAAACAAAAAATTTGGGAAATGATGCATTAATTACAAATAAGCCTTTAATCCCTATAGGAATCCTCACTGCTGATTGCCAACCGATAATGTTTCTTGACAGGAAAAATAGAGCCATTGGAATCGCACATGCAGGATGGAGGGGGACGGTTTTACGGATTGGACAGAAGGTATTTGGAGAAATGAAGAAACTTTACGGGACAAATCCCAATGATTGCCTGATTGCTTTTGGCCCATCAATCAGGCAATGTTGCTATGAAGTAGGGGAAGAAGTTATTGAAAGTTTAAAGAAGGAATTTTCAAACTGGGAAAACTTCGTTACGCAAAAAACATTTATGCCTCAACACGACACAAAAGATAATGGGAATACCCCTTCCTCACCCCCCTTTAGTAAAGGTATAATCCCCCTTAGTCCCCCTTTATTAAAGGGGGATTTAGGGGGATTTTCTGAGAGAAGAAAATCTAAATGGAATTTTTCTTTAGATGACCTAAACCTTTTTCAGATGACTGAAATCGGAATCCCGCTTAAGAATATTTCAAAAATCAACCTATGCACAAGTTGTAATAATTATTTGTTTTTTTCTTACAGGAGAGAAAAAGGAGTCACTGGAAGATGTTTGTCTTTTATAATGCTGAACGGGGATAAGGATAATCTCTAAAAGGGTTCAAGGATTCGAGGGGTCAAGTGTAAAAAAGGTAAAAAGTAAATTACCCCATGCTTCCGCACGGGGGTTTCAGGTTTTATTTTTGCTAAATATATGGTGAACAAATAAGCAAAGGGAAAAATGGAATATAACTCTATGCAAAAATTATCATGCAAAATAATCGCTGGTGCAAAACCCTTTGAAGCGTTTAAAAATATCATTGATGATGAGTTGAAAAAAGCAGAGAGTGAGAAGAAGGGTGGATTTTGAGATTGCCACGCTCCTGTTAGTCGCTCGCAATGACAGGCGATATGACTATTATGGCCAGAATCTTGGAAGCTCAATTAATTCTTTTTCAAAAGGTTTTAGCTGGTCTCTAAATCTGTCAGTATTTAAATTCAATTCTTCAGCAAGCTTTAATATCATATTAATCAGTTCGTACTTGTCAGTATCTTTTTCCTTTAAAACAAAAGGGTCAATCAAACCCGGGAGTTTTTTTCCCAAAAATTCAAATAATAAATTTTGAGAATTTGTCATTGAAGGATTCAGAGAAATGCTTTTTAGAACTCCGAGAAATGATTTTATAGAAATACATTTATCCTTTCCATGAGTTTCCGTCAATTCAAAAATTTTATTTTCAAAAACTAAAGAAAACTTCTCACTTATCTTCCTTGTGTCAAGATTGAGATCTAATTTGCGGGCAGTTTCAGTCAACTCTTTTAACTTTTTTGGGCTATTTGTATCAGGGTTTTTTAGAAAATCATCAGTTTCTTTTAATAAATTTAACGAGAAAGTATATTCAAGAGAGGCTTTAATTGCAGGGGAAATTGTGATTTTGTTCTCTAAAAGAGTATTGAAGAGGATTAAATTATTTTCAAAAATCTCTGTGATTTCTTTTCTTAATGGGGCTACTTTTTGAGCTGCTATTTTAAGCAGAAGTTTTCCTCTTTCATCAGGCAGTATATCTTTTATTTCCAGTGGTGATATTTTAAAAAGCTTGAATATCTGTGATTCAACTTTTTCAACTGAATATTTTAAAATTTCTCCAAATATTTCTTTCAGGTTAAGAAATTCTTTTTCACTCTTAACCTCAATAAGATAATCTCTTATATCGAGTTCATCTTTCTGTATACAGATAAACAGGTATGATGTTGTTTCTTGCAACCCTATGCTTTCTGCTCTAACTCTTCCGAGAATATATTTATACTGTTCCTTCTTATGGAATATTATTTCTTCTGCTTTGAGTGTGTAACCATATAATTCATCAATACTGTTATCTCCAAAGAAAACGTGGCTGACAACAAGTTGATGAGCTATTTTTCTCAAGGTGTCAAAATAGGGATTTGTTTCTGAAAGAAATATATTTTTCCCAGATATTTTTGTCTGATTTCCGGCTGCTTTTTCTAATTCCTTCAAAAAAGGAAGAATGAAATCAGCAGGAGTAAATTCTTTTACAAGCTCACAGGCTTTAGCTGCAAATTTTAAATTCTGTATTGCTTCAATTCCCTCTATGTCATCAAAAAACCATGCGCAGCTTGTGTGCATCTGGATAGCATATCGCTGGGATTCAAGAAGCTTTAAAACCTTTGATTTTGAAGTTCTGTCATTTTTGTCTTTAAGGTGTTTTTCGAAAAAAAGAGAAATACTTGCTTCAGACCAGTTATTAACAATTATGTCTCCATAGTCATTCCTTGCTTCCCATGGGTCACGAATATATTTTGATGATTCTTTTTCATATACTTTGGCTAACTCATCAGCAAGGATATCAACAGCCTTTTTTAGCGGGGTTCTCCATTTCTGGTTCCATCCTTTTATTTTGTTTATACTACAACCACAGTCTTCCTTCCATCTTTTAACTCCATGGAAGCAACTCCAAGAAGTCCCTTCACTATCATCTCCGAAATTTAACTCAACTTCAAACTCCGGAGGAGAGATTTTAAGGAAATTGGAATAATTGGTTATAATTAAATTTTGGTTCCTGGCTTCTTTCTTGAAAAAATAGGCGATGCACATATCCCCGAATGGTTCGTGATGGCCATATGATTCTCCATCTGTGCAAATATTTATCAGACAGGAATTCTTAAAATCTTTTGGGATTGCTTCCTTTATTTTTGAGACAAGAAAGTTTGCATTTTTTAAAAGGTGTTCAAAAGCTATAGCCTTTGAGATATCTTTTTGATAGAAAATAACCGCCAGAGATTTATCAGCAGGGATAGCCCTTTTAGAATAGACTTTGTAAGTTCTGGTTGTGTCTATATTCCCGTTTCTTGCATCTGTCCATTCTCCGTCAGGAATTTTCCTTATTCTTAAAGCCTGATAAGGTGATAAAATTGAAAAATTTATTCCCTGCTCTATCAGGCACTCAACAGTTTCGCTGTTAATGGCTGCTTCAGGAAGCCAGATTCCTTCTGGTTCCCGTTTAAATCTTTTTATGAAATCTTTCTTTCCCCATAGAATCTGAGTTGTTTTGTCTCTTCTTGGTATTAACGGCATAATTACGTGATTATAGACCTGAGCAATTGCATTTCCTTTGCCATTATTTTCAACCTGACTAACCCTGTCAGCTTCAATTATTTTTTTATATGTTTCAGGATATTTCCGTTCAAGCCAGGATGCAAGAGTGGGTCCAATATTAAAGCTTAAAAATTGAAAATTATTTACTATATCAAGAACTTTACCTTTGCTATCCAGCACCCTTGAAGCAGTATTAGTTTTATAACATTCTTCGTGAATACGTTCATTCCAGTCGTGATAAGGGAATGCAGATGGTTGTACTTCGATGGTTCCAAGGAATGGATTTTCCCTTGGTGGCTGATAAAAATGACCGTGGATTACAACATAAACTTTTTTTTCTAACTGCTTTAAATCCTCTGGCACAATGTTTTCCTCAGTAATTTTTCAGTTTTATTCAGATGTTAAAGCCTTTATAAAATTCAATACAAAATAAAATCTAAATGAATAAATGAAACTTTTTGATATTTGATAATTTGACATTCATTTGTTGGGTTTGTTTCATTGATTACAGGCTAAATCCTGCGGTTGCCACTTTTTTCAAACGGGGGAAATTGCCTTACTGTATAAATCACTGACTAAGACTTTCACTTTTAATAATTTCATCAAGTGTTCCAAATTTATCACGGTTTGTAAAAAAGAAAATAGCTCCAATAATTACAGCAAACCAGAGAGTGCATGCCCTGATTATGAAAGTTGCAGCTACTGCTATTGGTCTTAATACTTTTAACAGAATAAGAATTCCAGTCATGCTGGTTTCTGTTGTTCCGATTCCTCCCGGCAACATACTCAGGGCGCCGACAATGGTGGCAAAAGAATAAATGAAGGCAGAATTGAAGCAGGAAACCTGGCTTTTTAAACCGAGGAGAACAAGATAAAAAGCAAGACATTCACAAAACCAGGATAAAATGCTTATAATAGTAGGAAAGAAGAGGTTTTTCAAAGCCAGCAGACTTGAGGCGCTTTCATAAGCCCTTTCTACTTTTACTGCATGTTTTGAAACTAAGGGCAATTTTTCAACTACAGTTATTATTTTTAAAAACAGGGGTTCAATTCCAAGAACGATAATGATTCCAAAAATTACCAGGATAGTAAAAGTTAATATCTTTATGCCAAAGTGAAGAGAGTAGGCTCCTGCAGCAGCAATAGCACATAAGCCCAAAAGGTCTGTTACCCTTTCAGCAAGGATTATTGGCGAGGATTTCGTAATAGGTGTTAAATTTATTTTTTTTAGAAGATAAGACTTCAGCACTTCTCCAAATTTCCCGGGCGTAACCGCCATAATGAGTCCTGACATAAAAATTATAAAACTGTTTTTCTTATCAACAGGGATTTTAAGAATCTTAAGGTAATGGTCCCATTTCCAGAATCTTAAAAGATAATTAAGAAAAACCAAGAAAAGTATTAAGGGGAAATAAAACCAAGAGAATTTTTTGAATGCTGATAACAGATTTGTAAAATCAGCATAAACTGTGAGAACTGCAAATACTAGGGCAGATAGAATTAGAGAAAATAAAAATTTAAATTTTAAATTATTGCTGAATCCCATAAATCTTGGCTTGACCTTCAAAAGAGCTGTTGCTATAAACTAATCTAATTTGTTTGTATAGGATTCGGAACTAAAATGCAACCCATTAAAAGATGTTTGCTTTTAAAGAAAATTTTGAAGGATATAAGGTCTAATAAGAAAAAAGCTGTTGCTTTTATCCTTTTATTTTTGTTTTTGAATTCTTCATGTGGCTCAAGCAAGTACAGATATCTTGCCCTTAGTCCTCTTGAACAGACTCAGAGAAAGGCTTATGAAGATTATGAATCTGTCAAGAATGATGACATTGAGATAAGAGTTGCGAGAAGACTTCCTGATTTAATTCTTAAATCTTTA
Source organism: Candidatus Schekmanbacteria bacterium RIFCSPLOWO2_02_FULL_38_14 (assembly GCA_001790855.1). NCBI lineage: Bacteria > Candidatus Schekmaniibacteriota > Candidatus Schekmanbacteria bacterium RIFCSPLOWO2_02_FULL_38_14. Next base: position 21,588 of record MGDH01000020.1, read on the forward strand.
AAGACTTTAAAAAACGAGAATGAATATCAGGAAGCAAAGAGTGTTCTGAAAAGAATCAAAAAGGCAAATTATACAATTTTTTTATTAAGTGTGGTAAACGACAAGAATAAAAAAATTGTAATTGATCCACAAAAGCTGGTTTTAAAATTCTTTGGAGAATTAACTGAGAAAGAATTTAATCCGGTGAAACAGAAAGATTTCTATGATCTTACAAAAATAAAAGCAGATGGCACAGATAATTTGAACCCTAATTTTCTTATATCTTCCAAACCAACAGAAATCAGCGGGAATAAAGAGTTTTTTTTAGTTTTTCCGTATGAGATTAATGATGAACACATGACCAGAATTACCTTGAAAGATGTTTTAATTGATGAAAAAGAATATAATTTTGAATATTTCTTTTACAGCGCTAATAAATACGAAAAGGCAAAAAGGATGGCTCAGTATACCGGAATGGTTATGGGTGGAGTCGCTCTGATTGTAGTCGGCATATCTGCATACACTAACTAAAGTCAATCAGGCTGTAATTTTAAACATAGGAAGATAGTATTTTTCAACTATTCTGTCCCAATTATACTCTATTTCAACTTTTTGTCTTGCTGCGATTCCCATCCTGTAGCACAAATCAGGTTTTTCTAAAAGCAGTTCAATTTTGGAAGCCAATTCGTCAGAATTTTCTGGAGAAAAAAGAAAACCATTACAGCCATCATCTATGATGCTCAGAAGACCTCCAACCTTTGAAGCTATTACAGGTTTTCCGCAAGCCATCGCTTCAACAGCAACAATTCCAAATGGTTCCAGCCAGATTGAAGGGACAATACAAATATCTGCTTTATGGTAGAGGTTTGGGAGTTCTTTTTGTGTTAGCCAACCTGTTGATTCTATGAATGGCTCTTCAAACTTTTTCTCTGTTGTGACAAGTAGTTTAAATATCTTGCCTTTATCGTGTAGTTTCTTGCAGGCTCTAAGCAGGACATTGAAACCTTTTTGAGGGTCATCAATTCTTCCTGACATCAGGATTATCGGTATGTCTGATGTTATTTTATTATCACTAGGCTTAAAAAGAGTGGTATCCACACCAGAAGGAATTACCATACAACTCTTGTTATACTTTGATGCAATCTCCTTTATAAACTCGTTATAAACTATAATTTTGCCAGCACTCTTTAATCCTTCTTTTATAATTCCTGAAAATCCGGGAAGAAAAGCCAGAGATGTAAGAAAAGTATGTGCAGCCATCCTTGGCTTGTACTTTAAAAGCCACATGGTGGTGCACCTGAGACAATAAAGCGGAGTGTCAAGAAAGCAGTGAAGACAAATTGAACCATCTTTAAAGAATGTTCCGTAGTCTTTTATGCAGAAGCTGTCATATGTATAAAACCTTAAAATCGGATTATATTTGCCCAATGCCCTGACAACATATGGCTTTATATGCTCACCATCAGCAATGAATACATAGTCCGGGGAGAATTTCTCTAACGCTTTTTTGATTTTTATTGGAACATGGAAGAAATTGTAATTGAAGCGATTGAATGGAATCAGTTCAATATTCAAAGGAATCGGTTCAAGGATTTCTCCTCTCGGATAGTATCTTGTAAAATGAGGGACAAAGAGTTTTACTTCATGGAATTTTGCAATTCTTGAAAAAACCTCTTTCAAATCTACTCTGGAACCTCCGTCAGGGGGCCAGTTGAAAAGTAAATCTACTACAGCTATTTTTGACATTCTGGTCAGGTGTAAAGGATGGCGGGTTCCTGTTTCTGGTTTTCTATTTCAGTTTCTTTTTCAAGGGCGATTTTAACTGCCTCATCAATTCTGGATATAAAATGGTACTGCATGTCATTTTTAATATTCTCAGGAACATCTTCTAAATCCTTTTCATTGTTTTTCGGAAGAATGATTCTTTTGATTCCTGCTCTTCTTGCAGCCAAGACCTTCTCTTTTATCCCTCCAACCGGAAGCACCATTCCACGCAGTGTTATTTCTCCTGTCATGGCAATATCACTCCTGACTCTTTTTTCTGTAAGCAAGGAAAGAAGGGCTGTGAAAATAGTGATTCCTGCTGAAGGACCATCTTTTGGAATTGCCCCTGCAGGAACATGTACATGAATATCGCTTTTTTCATAGAAATTTTCAGGTATATTAAACTCTTTTGCCTGAGATCTGACATATGTTAAGGCAGCCTGGGCTGATTCCTTCATAACATCCCCAAGCTGGCCTGTCAGTGTGAGATTTCCTTTGCCGTTCATCCTTGAAGCTTCGACAAATATTATATCTCCACCGGTTGAGGTCCATGCAAGACCAGTTGCAATACCAGCCCTTGAAAGTCTTTCTGCAATTTCTGAGAAGAATTTTTTTGGACCAAGATATTTTGATAAAATATCAACATCTATTTCAGCTTTCTCAATTTTACCTTCGGCAACGTCTGTTGCCACTTTTCTGCAGATTGTTGCAATCTCTCTTTCAAGGTTCCTCAATCCTGCTTCTCTAGTATAATCTCTGATAATTGCTCTCAGTGCATTATCGCTGAAACCAAGATTTTCTGTTTTTAAGCCGTGCTCTTCTATCTGTTTTGGAATTATATGTTTTTTTGTTATCATAAGCTTTTCTTCTTCTGTATATCCAGGAATGTCAAGAACTTCCATCCGGTCAAGAAGGACTTTCGGGATTGATTCCAGCACGTTTGCAGTGACTATGAACATTACCCTTGAAAGGTCAAAGGGAACATTCAGGTAATGGTCAGAAAATGAAAAATTTTGCTCCGGATCCAAAACCTCAAGAAGTGCTGAAGACGGGTCACCTCTGAAATCAGAGCCGAGTTTATCAATCTCATCAAGCATAAAAACAGGATTTTTTGAAGCAGCCCTCTTTATCCCCTGAATTATTCTTCCCGGCAGAGCTCCAACATAGGTTCTTCTGTGCCCTCTTATTTCTGCCTCATCTCTTACACCCCCTAAAGATATCCTTACAAATTTTCTGCCAAGAGCTTTTGCAATTGATTTTCCAAGCGAGGTCTTACCAACCCCGGGAGGACCTGCAAAGCAAAGGATAGGTCCTTTCTTATCAGGTTTCAATTTTCTTACAGCCAGATATTCAATTGTTCTTTTTTTGACTTTATCAAGATTATAATGGTCTTCATCAAGTACGTCTCTGACATTTTTTAAGTCCATATTATCTTCACTGTGAAAAATCCATGGCAATTCTACAAGCCAGTCAAGATAGGTTCTTGATACTGTATATTCTGCTGATGAAGGGTGTATTTTTGATAGCCGGTTTAGTTCCTTCATTGTCTCCTCTTCCACTTCCTTAGGCATCCCGGAGTTTTTTATCTTCTCCCTTAAATCCTTTATTTCTCCAGTGTCATCACCGTCCTCGCCTAATTCTTTTTTTATGGCTTTAAGCTGTTCTCTTAAATAAAATTCACGCTGAGCCTTTGTAACGTTTCCGACAACATCAGAATGAATTTTATCTGCCATTTCAAGCGCCTGAAGTTCTTTATTAAGAAAAACTGAAACTCTTTTTAGCCTCTGTTTTACTTCCAGAGTCTCAAGAAGTCCCTGTTTTTCTTCAATTGAAATGTTCAGATTTGAAGCTATCAAATCAGCTAATTTTCCAGCCTCGCTAATATTCTCAATAATAAGGGTCAATTCATTTGGCAAAGTTTTTGATAAACTTATGGCTTTTTTTGCCATATCTTTTAAATTTATCAAAAGGGCTTCAGTTTCAATATCCTTGCTCAGCTGGTCTTCCAAAACTTCAATTCTTGCTGAATAATAAGGTTCAATTCTCACAAATTCTTTTACTCTTATTCTTGTCAATCCCTGTACTATTACACTGAGGCTGCTGGCACTTAGATTTGAGGTTTTTATTATAGTCCCGACAGTTCCGATAGTGTACATGTTCTCTTCTTCGGGGTCTTCAATTCTGCCGTCTTTTTGAGCTACAACCACAAGCATCTTTTGTGATGCGATTGCTTCTTTTACCAATTTAACAGATTTTTCCCTGCCAACTACCAGCGGCATAACAGTGTTTGGAAACATTACTGAGTTTCTGAGAGGTAACAGTGGTAATTCTTTGGGAATAAGAGAGTTTCCTTTATTCCCATTTTTCTGTTCATTAATTTTGTTTTTGAATATAGAAAACTTTAGCTTTTTCATACTAATCTTCGTTTTCGTCAGTTTCTACACTGGCTTTTCCCTCTGCTATTTCTTCAAGCGCTATTATTGTTGGTTTACTTCTTTTGGTTTCAACTAGCGGTTCAAAGCCTGCCCCAAGCTGGCGTGCCCTTCTTGCAGCAAGGACAACAAGAAGGTATCTATTTTTGATCTTCTCTATACTTTTTTCAACTATTATATCCATATCCATTTGCCGTGCTTCCTCCTTTTTTAAAAATTGCAGGTATAATTTTAAGTCAAGTATTTAATAATAACCTTATTCCTTATAATTTCAACAAAAAATATTGTCTTAAGCATTTTGTTTTTACCATTACTATAAATATCTCTTTATGGAAAGATTACTTTTTTGTAAAATAAATTCAAGCATAAGCCTTGTCAGCTTAAGTCTTTTCTTGACCTTTTGTTTTTAAAAATCGTATAAAAGTCCATATTTTAATTCAGCCAGTTAATTGATAGCAAATGATAATCAAATATAAAGATATTGAACCTGTAATACACCCAAGCGTTTTTATTGCAGGTTCAGCTAATATCATTGGAAAGGTTAAAATAGACGAGTTTTCAAGCCTGTGGTTTCAGACAGTAACAAGAGGGGATGTGAATTTCATATCTATTGGTAAAAGCACAAATATACAGGATGGGGCAATGCTACATGTTACCACAGACAAGTATCCTTTAATTATTGGAGATTATGTGACAGTTGGGCACGGGGCAATGCTACACGGTTGTACAATCGGGGACTGCTGTCTTATAGGAATGGGTGCAATCGTCCTTGATGATGTGAGAATTGGAGATGGCTGCATTATTGGTGCAGGTTCAGTTGTTCCTGAACATTCAGTAATTGAACCTGAAACCCTTGTTCTTGGAATTCCGGCAAAGCCAAAAAGAAAGATAAGTAAAAAAGAAATAGAGGAAATAAAAGTTTCTGCTATCAACTATGTTGAGCTTGCAAAAAAGTATAAAAGATAACAGCCGGTAAAATAAAATTACAGGAGGAATAAAAATGGCGAATAAGACTCCTTTTGTAGAGAAACAAAGGGATATACTGCTTGAAAGATTTGGATTAGCACTGCCTGATCTATATGAAAATTTAAAGGTTGTCTGCGGCAAGAATGAAGGTGAAAGGATTTTTAAGGCTATTGCTGAAGAAAAATTTAAAAAGAATTTACTGCCAAAAATAAAGGGGATTGACATTAACGTTCTTATGAACAGGGAAGAGGGTTTGTCATCACCTTTTGACTGGAAACTTAAGATTGAAGAAAAAACAGAAAATGGGGAAAAGGTCTGGTATGAAACCCTTTGGAATTGCCCGCATTTAAAAGCTACACAAAAACATAATTTACCTTCTCCCTGTGAACCTGTCTGCTATACTGACTTCTGGCTCTTAGAGAAGTATGGAATCCTAAAGGCTAAACTAGTTTCTCACATTCTTGAGGGCGCAGAGGGTTGCTGTTTCAGGGTTATGAAGGTAAAATAAAATAGGCTATTATATATTTCTCAGTGTATTGGTTTATTAGCAATTTTCCTACACTATTCTTCTGCAATGAGAAAATGGTGATGATAAGATGAATGACAAAAAGAAGTGTATACTTTTACTACTTATTTTTATTTTTAGCTTCCTTGCCGTAAGGCTCCAGATATTAACATCTAGAATCTTCCTGACTCAATGGGAAGAATTATACTCTGGCACAATTACAAGAGAGATTTTAAAAGGGCTTAAGATGCCGCTTTTTGATTACCAACCTAAGCCCTTTCTCGGAGGACCTTTAATCTACGGAATAATAGGAGTCCCTTTTTTTAAACTCTTTGGAGACTCATATTTTTCTCTTAAATTAATTGGACTTACCTTCTCTCTGGGAAGCCTCATTATTTGCTTTATCTTAATAAATAAACATTTCGGGCTTAAAGCAGCAACCCTTACCTCTCTGCTTTTTATCTTTTCTCCTCCACTTTATACTGAGACAACCCTTACAAGTTGGGGTAGTCACTTAGATTCAATTTTTTTCTCTCTTCTCACAATTCTTACTTTCTTTCAGATATTTTTCAAAAGACAAGAAGATCCATCTAAAGATAAGGAATACAACTTTTTTAGCCTATTTTTCTTTGGTTTAATATCGGGGTTTTCCATATATTTTTCATATATGTGCTTTTATTCTTTTCTGACATGCCTCTTCTTCTGGTACATCTTTGATAAGAAGTTTTTCCTTAGAAAGTATTTCCTAATATATTGCTCATCCATTCTGATAGGATTTAGTCCATGGCTATATTACAACATAACTCATTCATTCAGGGGTATAGATATAATTGCAAAACAAGGGATTGAGGGAACTGTAAATAGAATAGACTTTTTTGCTAAATTAATAAGATATTTTTCATTCGATCTCTCTTACATTCTAAATTTTCCACAAATTAAAATACCTGGCATCCCCAATTTTCGTTATTTTTATTACTTGATCCTGTTAATGTCATTATTTTTTGTAACATGGGAAAGCAAAGATACCTTTAAGAAGATTTTTAAAACCTTAGTCTCTGTCCAAAAAAAACACCGAATTTCTTCTGTAGAAATATGTAAGGAAAGTTTTTTTATCGTAGCATTTATTCTTTTTACTTTGATATATCTTTTCTCTGGATTTGAAACCCTGTTAGCTGATATTGACCCATTAGTAGGCCATAGATACATAATCCCTCTTTTCCCAATCTTTTTCATAATCATAGCTCTTTTTATTTCAAAATTAACAGATAATAAAAAAACAATTAAGAAAATTTTTGGTTATGGAATACTAATTATATTACTCATCTTAGGTGCATTCAGCAATAGCAGGATTGGCTATCGCGAAGGTATGACCTATTTCGATTTAGACGGCTTTTCATATACCACCCTTGCTTTACATACCTACTACAGGTTTGGAAATGACTTCAAAAAATATGTAGAGCAAGGGGAAAAAATGGATCCGGACTACAAACATTTTTATTATCTTGGATTAGGAAAAATTGTTAATGGAAGAGGGCTTGTGTGGGAAAAAGGTTTTGAAGAATATAAGATTTTTGAAAAATGGATAAGTAAGATTGATATCATATATCAATCTTATTATTATGAAGGGATAGGTTTTGGTGTTGGAGAAGATATAGTTTACAATCAATATAAAAAACCTTTTTTTGCTTTAAATAAAATCCCTGGAAAAAAACGATATTATGCATATTTAGGGGTAGTACGTCTATTGGAGGAAAAAAAACTACCTAAAACAAATATATATGAATTAATAAAAGTAATTGATAGAAAATATAGGAAGTTTTTTTATCCTATATGGGGAAAGGAAGTTCTGGAAAAAAGTGCAGACTTTGAAAAAACTATTGCTTTTGTAGAGGGTTTGGAAAAAGAGGAAAAGGAAGGAGTTTACAAAGGGTTAGGAATTAAACTTTTTAGTAGATCAGATTTTGACATAAATAGATTTACTAAAATAATAGAGCCCTTCCCAAAGAATTCCAGAGGTTTCCTCTACGAAAGTGCAGGAGAGGAAGTTGGTTTTTTAAACAAAAACCATATTAGCAGGATTCAGGATATTATACATTCCCTTTCTGAATCTGAGAAGCAGTCAGTCTACAAGGGAATTGGAAGATTTGCTGCAGAAAGATATGGTTTCAGCTTTAAAAAATATTCTGATTATATTCAAGAAATAGCCCCTCGCTACAGAGTTTACTGTTATGAAGGAATAGGAGCTCAAATTGCTCTAAGATTTGGAGGCAATCCTGAAGCAGCTAATTTGATAATAAATGAATTGCCGGTAAATATTAGACCTTCTATTGAAAGAGGGTTTGCAGAAGAATTAACATAAACACGTTTAATGCCATTCTCTTGGACACTTGAATATTCTCTCCTTTCATATTCTATTAAAATATATTAATTTTTCTGAGGATTTTCTGCTGACGCTTTTGTGTTAAGTTGACAAAACCTCAAGATAAAATAAAATTATTGAGTTAATTAGATATTAATAATAATATAATGTTTA
>MGDH01000021.1:0-7235 GCA_001790855.1 Candidatus Schekmanbacteria bacterium RIFCSPLOWO2_02_FULL_38_14
ACAAACCAAACCCCAGAAGGAAAAACCTTTAAAGCCCTTTAAGATAAAAAAGAAATACATTCCTCCAAAGAACCATCCATGGAGGAAATATCCTGTATTACAAAAACAGGACATTTCTACTTTGGCAAAAACAGGACATTTCTAAATTGGCTTGACAATTATTGAAAAATGCTTGACATTTTAATATATATTAATAGACTCTAAAAATTTCACAGATATCAGAGATATAGTAGTTAATTAATGTAGTTAGAAGATTATCAATAGATTAAAAACCTGGAGGCTAGAAAGTGTACGCTATAATTGAAACAGGAAACAAACAGTACAAGATATCAGAAGGCGATGTGATAAGGGTTGAAAAACTGGAAGGAAATATCGGAGATACTGTTGAGATAAGGGATGTTCTTTTAATAAAGAAAGATAATGAGACCATGGTTGGGTCCCCGCTTGTTAAAGAGGCAAAGATTGTTGGAGAGATAGTTGAGACAGCAAAGGGTAAAAAAGTAATTGTTTTTAAATTCAAAAGAAGGAAGAACTACCGGAGGAAAAGAGGACACAGGCAGTATTATACTGCGTTGAAGATTAATCAGATAGTAGGTTGATATTAATAAGGTTACATGTTTCTATCTCGATAGACGGGGTTTTCTAACCCCGTCTCGGCGGGACAAGAATGTCCCGCCTATCGGGAGAAAAGACATATCATTATAGAATAAGGATAAGGAGTTTTAAAGATGGCTCATAAAAAATCAGGCGGAAGTTCAACAAACGGAAGGGACAGTGCAGGCAGGAGGCTTGGAGTAAAGCGTTTTGCCGGGCAGGAAGTAAAAGCAGGTTCTATCCTTGTAAGGCAGAGAGGAACAAAATTCTTTCCGGGCATAAATGTTGGAAGAGGAAAAGATGATACTCTTTTTGCCAAGGTTAATGGTAAAGTCAGATTTGAATGGATTGCCAAGGACAGAAGACAGATAAGCGTTTACAGTCAGGCTGTTTGAGTGAAGTGTTTATTGATGAAACCAAAATTTTCGTTAAAGCAGGCGATGGCGGGAACGGGTGTGTAAGTTTTCGAAGGGAGAAGTATGTTCCAAGAGGAGGCCCTGATGGTGGTGACGGAGGTAATGGAGGAAACATAATATTTAAAGCCACTAAAAATAAATCCACTCTAATTAACTTTCATTTCAATCCTCACATAAAAGCTGAAAAAGGCTCTCACGGCAAAGGTTCTGATTTACACGGTAAAAACGGAAAAGATAAAATAATGCAGGTTCCTTTGGGGACACTTGTTTATTATCCGGACAGTTCCGCTCTTGTGGTTGACCTGAAGGAAGACGGGCAGGAGTTTTGTGTTGCAAGAGGCGGAAAGGGCGGAAGGGGAAATGCAAGGTTTAAAAGCTCAGCAAACCGGGTTCCAAGAAATGCTGAAAAGGGAATGGCTGGCGAAGAAAGATGGCTGAGGCTTGAACTCAAACTTTTGGCTGATGTAGGTCTGGTAGGGTTTCCTAATGCCGGCAAATCGACTCTCATATCCAAGATTTCAAAAGCAAAGCCAAAGATTGCAGATTATCCTTTTACAACACTCCATCCAAATCTTGGTGTGGTTGTTCTGAACGATGAAAAGAGTTTTGTTGTGGCTGATATACCGGGTCTTATTGAAGGGGCACACGATGGTGTTGGTTTGGGGGTCAAGTTTTTAAAACATATTGAAAGAACAAAAATTTTAGTTTATTTGCTGGATATTAATGGATATGAAGGAAAAGACACTATAGAGAATTTAAAATCTTTAAGAAATGAATTGAAAAGTTATAATCTTGAGCTTTTAAAAAAACCGCAGATTGTGGTAATAAATAAAATTGACCTTTTCCATTCATCTTCTGTTATAGAACCTCGTGAAGAAGAACAGGGAGTGAAAGGAAGAGAAAAAATTGTTAAAGATTTAAAGGCAGAGATTAAGAAAACCTGCAGGGCTAAGGTTTTTGCAATTTCTGCAGTTACCGGAGAGGGGACAAAAGAGATGCTTAAAGGCTTGGGAGAGATGCTTGAAGATAAAAGATTTTAACAGGACTGAGTTTTTAAATGGAATAAAGCGTGTTGTAGTAAAGATAGGGAGCGCTGTATTAACAAAAGAAAAAGACGGGCTGAACGTTTATCACATTGAGACCATTGCAAATGAGATTTCAAAACTCAAGAAGAATAAATATGAGTTTGTTATAGTCACATCAGGGGCAATGGCTGCAGGAAGAATGGAACTTAATATTTCAGGCAGAGTGGAAGGTATTCCAAACAAGCAGGCAGCTGCTGCTATAGGGCAATGCAGGCTGATGTGGGCATATGAAAAGGCTTTCAGCAAATATGGAATAAAAGTAGCGCAACTTCTTCTAACCCACGATGACATGAGCGACAGGAAAAGATACTTGAATGCCAGAAATACTCTTTTTACTCTTTTAAAACATGGAATCATACCAATAGTTAATGAGAATGATACGGTGGCAGTGGATGAGATAAAGTTTGGAGATAATGATTTTCTCTCAGCAGCAATCTCGAATATGGTAGATGCAGATTTACTTTTCATTTTAACAGACGTAGAAGGATTATATACTTCAGACCCCAGAGAAGGCAAAAATATGCAGTTAATTCCGGTTGTTGAAAATGTTACACCTGAAATTGAAAAGATGATTACAAGCACCAGAAGCGCAATGGGTACTGGAGGGATGGTTGCAAAAGTTCAGGCTGCAGCAAAAGCAACCATATCGGGTGTTACCACAGTAATAGCAAGTGGCAAGAATCCGCTTGTTCTTGAAGAGTTTTTAGGAGGCAAGGAGGTTGGTACGCTGTTTTTGCCCAAAAAGAGACCCCTGAAAAGCAGAAAGCATTGGATCGGATATACAAGAAAAATACACGGAAGAGTAACGGTTGATGACGGCGCAAAAGAGGCATTGATAAAAAGAGGTAAAAGCTTGTTATCATCAGGAATAATATCCATTGATGGTAAATTTGATGAGGGAGATTCTGTTCTGTGCGTGGATAGAGATGGAAAATGGTTTGCAAAGGGGCTTGTTAATTATAATTCATCAGACCTTGTCAGGATTATGGGTAAAAAGAGCATGGAGATTGAGGGGATTCTGGGACATAAGGATTATGATGAAGTTATTCACAGGGATAATTTGGTGGTGATTGGGGAATGAAAAAAGTTAGGCGGACTAATGTCAAAACTCAAAATTCAAATGAAATCCAAAGCCCAAATAACAAAAGTTCCTTTAATCATTTAGTCATTTGAACTTGATTTGACATTTGGATTTTGGCCTTTGAACTTGTAATTAATTCAGAAAGAACATAGAGGAACAATATGGAGATTAAGGAACTCGTTTCACAAAAAGGCAAACTTGCAAAAAAGGCGTCAAGAGAGCTTGCAACTCTTTCAACAGGAGTTAAAAACAATGCTCTTTTAAAAATGGCAGATGAGCTTGAAAAAGGGGCAGCAAGGATTCTTGAAGCTAACAAAGGTGATCTTGAGAATGCGCAGAAGCAGAAATTTCCAAAAGCATTCATTGACAGATTATTCCTTAATAAGGAGAGGATAAAGGATATAGCATCAGGATTAAAAGAAATAGCCAAGCTTCCTGACCCGGTAGGGGAGGGAACAAAGATGTGGCAAAGACCAAACGGAATGCGGATAGGGAAAATCAGGGTGCCAATAGGCGTAATTGGGGTTATCTATGAATCAAGGCCCGGAGTTACAGCAGATGCTGCAGGGCTCTGCCTTAAGTCAGGGAACAGCGTTATTCTTAGAGGCGGTTCTGAGTCAATTAATTCTAACAGGGCAATAGCAGGAATTTTATCAAATGCAGCAACAAGCAGCGGAATACCGGAAGGAGCAGTTCAGATTATGGAGATGACTGAAAGAGAGGCAGTAACTGAACTTCTTAAGCTTGATACATATATAGACCTTATAATCCCTCGTGGCGGAGAGGAGTTAATAAGGTTTATAAGGGAAAATTCAACAATTCCTTTTGTAAGACATGATAAGGGATTGTGCCATACATTTGTTGATAGAGATGCAAATATTGAAATGGCAGAGAAAATTTGTTTTAATGCAAAAGTTCAAAGACCGGGAGTATGCAATGCAATGGAGACACTCCTTGTCCATAAGGATATTGCAGGAAAGTTTCTTCCTTTAATGGTAAAAAAATATAAAGATGCAGGTGTTGAAATCAGGGGGTGTAGCAGGACAAAAGGTGTTGTCAGCGATATAAAGGATGCAACAGAGGATGACTGGAGGACAGAATACCTTGAATTGATACTATCAGTAAAAATAGTAGATTCTGTTGAAGAGGCAATATCGCATATTTCAGATTACGGGTCAGGGCATTCAGAGGCTATAATAACCAGCAATTACTTCAATGCCCAGAAATTCCTTCGTGAGGTTGATGCTTCTTCTGTTTTTGTAAATGCCTCCACAAGACTTGCTGATGGTAATCAGTACGGACTTGGCGCAGAGATGGGAATAAGCACACAGAAGCTTCACTGCAGGGGTCCTATGGGGCTTGAAGACTTGACTTCGCAGAAATATATAATATACGGGGATGGGCAGGTCAGGCAGTAAGGGGAAGTGAATAGTGAATAGTGAGGAGTAGCTGCAGAGCATAGCTCTGCCTCAGAAAAAACTGACGACTGACAACTAACGACTAATTGCTGATTAATATGGGCATTGGTATTTTAGGCGGTACTTTTAATCCGATTCATTTTGGCCATCTAAGAGCTGCTGAGGAGGTTCGCGAAGAGTTTAATCTTCAAAAAATTATCTTTGTGCCTTCTGCTCAGCCTCCTCACAAAAACCTGAAAAATATAATTCCAAGCAATTACAGAAAAGAAATGGTTGAAATAGCAATTAAGGGGAATCCTTTCTTTGAAGTCTCAGCAATCGAAATCAACCGTGAAGGGAATTCTTATACAATAGATACCATATGTGATATTAAAAAAAACTATAAAGAAGATATTTTTTTAATTTCAGGTGTTGATACATTTAAGGAATTCTCCACATGGAGAAGCGTTGAGGAACTTGTTAAGAGTTGTCACTTTATAGTTACTTCAAGGCCCGGAAGAGACTTGGAGTCCCTTGTGAGTGTTCTTTCAAATACAGTAACCAAGCGTTTTCCATCAATAGTTTTCAGCTATGAGGGTGTCAAAGGGAGAAGTTCGGTTTTTAATATTTCTTCTAGTTCTTACAAAATGTTTTCTATGGAAATCACAGGACTTGATCTATCTGCAACTGCAATAAGAGAGAATATTTCAAAGGGCAAATCAATAAGGTATTTGACTCCTGCTGAGGTTGAGGAATATATAAAAGAGAACAACTTATATAAATAGTTTTTTATTAATTCAAATGCTCTAAACTGTTTAAATTCTATAAAGGAGGGATTAAGATAAAAAGCGTTAAAAAATCAGTTTCAGTTCCTAAGAATAAAGCCATTCAGGCTGTTCAGTTTGCGCTTGATAAGAAGGCAGAGGAACCGGTTGTTTTTGATGTAAGAAAGTTTACTTCAATTGCTGACTATTTTTTTATCTGCCATGGAAATTCTGACAGGCAGGTAAAGGCAATAACAGAAAATATCATTGAGCAGTTCAAAAATACCGGAATAAAACACCTTTCAGCAGAAGGTTTCGGACAATGTACTTGGGTGATACTGGATTACAGTGATGTGATTGTCCATGTGTTCAGAAAAGAAGAAAGGGATTATTATAATCTTGAAGGCTTGTGGGGGGATGCCACGAGAGTAAAAATCGCAACCGCTAAAAAGCAGGGTTAAAAACCCCGACTATAGATAGGCGGGACATTCTTGTCCTGTATGTATTTTCAAATTCAACTAATTATAATTTTTCAACTTCTGTTAGTGCCTCTTCAAATATTTCCAGTGCCTTTGTAGCCTCTTTTTTGTTTATAATCAAAGGCGGAAGAAATCTGACAGAGTTTTCTCCGCAGCCAAGAATAATCAAACCTTTTTTAAAGCATTTGGTTAAAAGTTCGCTTCTTTCCTTTATTGCCCGCTTCTTTGTTACTTTATCCTTAACAAGTTCAACACCTATCATTAATCCCTTCCCGCGGACATCACCGATTAAACAGTGGCTCTTTTCCATTTCCTTTAAATTCGAAATCATAAAACTGCCAATTACTTCAGCATTCTTCATTAGGCTGTTTTTAACCAGTTCAATAGTTACAATTGCAGCTTCACAGGCAACCGGATTTCCTCCAAAAGTGCTTGCGTGTGAACCCGGGACCCAGTTCATAATTTTTTCCGAAGCTACTGTTGCTGAAAGAGGAAAACCAGATGCTATCCCTTTGGCAAGGACTATGATGTCAGGAATTATTCCAAAATGCTCTATGGCAAGGAATTTCCCTGTCCTTCCTACCCCTGACTGTACTTCATCGGCTACAAAAAGAATGCCGTACTTTTTTGCGATTTTGTAAAGCTTCTGATGAAATTCCTCTGGAGGCACCACATATCCACCCTCTCCAAGTATTGGCTCAACAAAAATTGCAGATACTTCTTCAGGTGGGACATTGTGGCGGAAGAGTTCGTCTTCAATCCATTGGACACAGGCTGTATTGCACTTTGGATATGTCAGATTATGGGGACATCTGTAGCAATGCGCATACGGGACATGGACAGCGCCGGGAACAAGCGGGAAAAAGTTCTTTCTCTGAATGGTTTTACTTGCGGTCAGGGAGAGTGAGCCCATAGTTCTTCCGTGAAAGGCTCCAAAAAAAGCAATAACCATTTGCCGTTTTGTGTAATAGCGGGAGAGCTTAAAGGCTGCTTCAACACCTTCAGTGCCGGAGTTTCCGAAAAATACTCTGTTGTTATTTTTCCCCGGCAAAATCTCATTCAGTTTTTTGGCAAGTTTAAGCTGAGATGTATAGTAGAAATCTGTCCCTGACATGTGAATGAGTTTCTTTGACTGTTCAGCTACTGCTTTTATTATTTTTGGATGGCAGTGTCCTGTTGAACAGGCGCCAAGCCCTGCAGAAAAGTCAAGGTACTTGTTCCCATCTATATCAGTTACAACTGCTCCCTTACCCCTTTCAACTACAAGAGGATATGCCCTTGTGTAGGATTGAGAGATAAACCTTTTGTCTTCTTCAACAAAATTGACTGCTTTAGGACCTGGGACTTCAGTAATCAATTTTTGGAAGGGATTGTTTTTCATCTTTGGGTCCTTCTTTTAAATCTTTCCTCTAAAATGGC